>NZ_JANKAS010000008.1 GCF_024622505.1 Irregularibacter muris | reverse complement strand
GCATCACGCATCATACGTTCTACATCATAGTCTCGGATATAGCCATAGCCACCATGGAGTTGGACAGCCTTTGTGGTCACTTCCATGGCCACTTCTGCAGCATAGAGTTTTGCCATGGCTGCTTCTAGAGAGAATGATTTCTGGGTGTCCTTAGCTACTGCTGCTTTATAGACTAAATATTTAGCGGCTTCTATTTTGGTTGCCATATCCGCTAGTTGGAATTGGGTGTTCTGGAATTTGGCAATGGATCGCCCGAATTGTTTTCTTTCCTTAACATATTCAACCGTTGCTTCTAAGGCCCCTTCGGCAAGACCAAGGGCTTGAGCAGCGATGCCGATTCTACCTCCATCCAAGGTTTGCATGGCAATACCAAATCCTTTCCCTTCTTTTTTAAGAAGGTTTTCCTTTGGTACAATACAGTTTTCAAAAATCAATTCGGTTGTGGATGAACCACGAATCCCCATTTTCTTTTCCTTTGTTCCGATTGAAAAGCCTGGGAAATCCTTTTCTACGATAAAGGCAGAGATCCCCCTTGTTCCCATGGATTTATCTGTCATTGCAAAAACAATATAGATATCTGCTTGGCCCCCATTGGTAATAAAAATTTTGCTTCCATTTAATACATAGTGGTCTCCCTCTAGGACAGCCTTAGTCTGTTGTCCTGCTGCGTCAGTTCCTGCGCCTGGTTCTGTTAGAGCAAATGCCCCCAGTTTTTCTCCACTGGATAGTGGGGTCAAATATTTTGCTCTTTGCTCTTCATTCCCGTGTTTTCGAATAGGCTCACAACCCAATGAAGTATGAGCTGAAACAATGACCCCTGTAGTACCGCAAACCTTTGAAAGTTCTTCTACGGCTAATACATAAGTCAAGGTATCACAGCCCTGTCCTCCGTATTCTTTAGGCATAGGAATACCTAAAAATCCAAGTTTTTGCATCTTCTCCACTGTTTCCCGTGGAAATCTTTCTTGTTCATCTACCTCTTGAGCCAGGGGTTTTACTTCATTTATCGCAAAATCCCTAAATAGTTTTTGTGCCATTTTTTGCTCTTTACTTAATGTAAAATCCATCTTCATTCCTCCATATTCAAAATGTTAAAAGAAGAAGGTTAACTAGTTTATTCCAACTAGTTAACCTATATTGCTATTTGTTGTAATCATAAAATCCTTTTCCGGTTTTCATTCCCAATTGGCCACCACGAACCATTTTTCTTAGTAGTGGATGGGGTCTGTATTTGGAATCTCCAGTTTCTTCATAGAGAACTTCCATGATGGCTAGACAAACATCTAATCCTACAAGATCTCCTAAAGCTAGAGGTCCCATAGGATGATTTGCTCCTAATTTCATGGCGGTGTCAATGCCCTCCACAGAGGCTATGCCTTCAGCGTAGATGCCCACGGCTTCGTTGATCATGGGAATTAAAATTCTATTGACCACGAAACCTGCTGCCTCTTCTACTTGAACAGGAGTTTTTCCAAGGGATACAGCAATGGTTTTAACTTGGTCCACTAACTCAGCTGGCGTATTTAAACCTGCAATCACTTCTACCAATTTCATGACAGGAGCGGGATTAAAAAAGTGCATCCCCACTACAGGTCTGTCTAACTCTGCCCCTAACTCTGTAATAGAGAGAGAAGAAGTGTTTGTGGCAAAGATAGCCTCTGGTTTACAAATGCTTTGTAATTCCTTGAAGGTTTGTTTTTTGATTTCCATGTTTTCTATGGCTGCTTCTATCATTAAATCACAGTCTTCACAAATGTCCTTAGTACCCGTACTAATCTTGTTGAGCATCTTATCTGCTACAGATTGTTCCATTTTGCCCTTAGCAACTCGTCTTTCTAATCCTTTAGCAATCTTTTCTTTTCCCTTTGCGGCTAATTCTTTATTGATATCGCATAAAAACACTTCATATCCCTCTGCTTGAGCAAAGGCTTGTGCAATACCTGATCCCATGGTTCCTGCACCAATAATGCCTACTTTCATCATAACTCCTCCTTATAAAAGTTTATAATTTAAATTGTTGTGTTCATTGAATTCCCAATTATCAGTATTTTCCCGATAAGCCTTTGTTGATTTTCCAGGTTGTATCAAACTGGCTTTACTATAGTCTGTGACGCCAAGCCCTCTATCCTATAGGGAAACAAGTTGAAATCTTAATAAAAAAGATCCGTTCCTTTTATTACAGCGAGGGAAACCTTCACAATTCATTTATTTATTTTGAAAACCGCTCACTTTTCTTTTTTCTAAGAAGGCCTTCATTCCTTCTTGCTGATCCTCTGTTTCAAAGCAGCTTCCAAATAATTTTTCTTCTATTTCAATGGCTTTATCCATATCTACTTGCAGACCATCATTGATTGCCTTTTTGGAGGCCCTTACGGCAATGGGTGCATTTTTAGCAATTTTATTGGCCATTTTTAAAGCCTGTTCCATAAGCTCTGCTTGGGGATATACAGCATTGACTAAGCCAATTCTATAGGCCTCGTCGGCTTTGATATTGTACGCGGCATAAATCATTTCTTTAGCCTTTCCTACACCTACAATACGGGCTAGTCTTTGGGTTCCCCCAAAACCTGGCGTAATGCCTAGACCTACTTCAGGTTGACCGAATACTGCATTTTCAGAACAAAGGCGAATATCACAACTCATAGCAATTTCACATCCACCCCCTAGGGCAAATCCATTAATTGCAGCAATAACAGGAATAGGAAAAGTTTCTACTCTTCTGAAGATATCGTTTCCCTTTTTACCAAAGTCTTCTCCTTCTGCTTTAGTAAGACTACTCATTTCTCCTATGTCTGCTCCAGCCACAAAGGATTTTTCTCCGGCACCTGTAAGAATAATCGCTCTTACAGAATCTAAGTTTATCCCGTCAAGAGTTTCATCTAATTCTTTTAATACTGATGTATTTAGAGCATTTAAGGCTTTAGGACGATTAATGGTTATCACACCTACAAGACCTTGCTGCTCATAAGTAATAAAACCCATTATATAAGACCCCCTTCTTTTTCTTATTTTGATATTTATCCTTTATATAAAGCAATTTACATGCCAATATTTTAACAATATTTTAAATCCTTATAAATTCACAAAAAAAATATTTTTAATTAAAAAGTATGGAGTATAGTAAAAATATTTTTTTAAAATAATCTATAGGGAAACAAGTTGAAAAGGCACTAAAAATGCAGATTTCTTCCACTATAAACAATGTAAACTCTTACAGTTTATATAGATGTACAGTCTTTAGTAAATATAGGCTTTTCTTTCACCCAAGCTTTTACGGGTTTTAATATCTACACGGATTAAAAAAATTCAAACTATCTTATCCAAAGACATATCCTTGATATTTTTTAGTAAAAAAGGAAGGTTTTTATGAGAAAAAGTTAAGTTTTTAACAAGCATGTATGGAAATGTTTACACAAGTTAAAAACTCAACACCTAAATGTGTCTACTTTTCACTACACATCCCTTCTTTTAGCGGAAAAAGTGTATGGTTTATTTGACACTATTCATTTATGCTCTATAGCCTATAAAAATCTTCCTTCATCACAAGGGGTATATTTTTACAAATGATATTTCTCTATTTTTTCATAAAGGGAAGCTCTGCTAATGTTTAATAGTCTGGCCGCCTTAGCTTTGTTTCCCATAACTGCTTCTATAGCCTCTATGATGGTCTGCTTTTCTATTTCCTCTACTCTTTCCTTCAGGCTTTTAATCTCCTTTGTAGAAAAATTCCCTGTGATCTCTTCAGGCAGATGTTTAGGTTGTATAATAATCTCTTGACCAATGATGTTAATTGCTCTTTCTATGACATTTTCTAGCTCTCTTATATTGCCCGGCCATTGATAACTATTGAGAAACACCACGGCCTTCTCTGATATTCCTTCAACATATCTCCCCATAGAATTGCAGATTTTATCTATAAGGTGGCGGGCTAATATTTCAATATCCCCTTGTCTTTTACGCAAGGGAGGAATATTGACTGTGACCACATTTAGTCTATAAAATAAATCTCCACGAAATTTGCCCTTTTTTACTAGATCTGCTAAATTTTGATTGGTAGCAGCAATGATGCGCACATCTACCTTTTTGGTAGATATGGCTCCTATCTTTTCAATTTCCTTTTCTTGAAGTATCCTCAGGAGCTTAGCTTGCATGTGAAGGGACATATCTCCAATCTCATCTAAAAATATGGTTCCTCCATCTGCTACCTCAAATTTCCCTATTTTTCCCTTCTTTTGCGCACCAGTGAAGGCTCCCCCCTCATAGCCAAAGAGCTCAGACTCCAATAGATCATTGGGAATAGCCGCACAGTTTACTTTGACAAAGGGTAATTTTGATCGATTGCTTTTTTTATGGATAGCATGGGCAAAAAGCTCCTTTCCCGTTCCACTTTCCCCCAACAAAAGGACATTTGAATGGGTATAAGCTGCCTTTTCGGCAAGCTTTTTTGTCTTGATCATTTCTTTACTTTGGCCAATAATACTTTCAAAGGAGTAATAGGCACTATTGGCATCCTTCTTATGATGTTCTAATTCCTCTTTCATTTTATTTATTCGTTTATACAAAACATCTAGGTCTTCTATCCGTCTAAATAATATCTTTCCGATCGCTCCTTGAATTTTTCCATCTTTTATTATGGGAATCCTAGAGGCAATCATATTATTTCCCTTAATCCTTTGGAGATCTGCCACATCGGTTTGACCGGTTTCCAAGATCTTTTCTAATTCAGTATTTTCAACCACTTCGGTAACATGCTTTCCAATAACCTCTCTATGGTCAACCCCTAAAAACTTGGCGTAGGCCTTGCTCATCATGGTAATGTATCCCTTTTTATCCACCACCACAATTCCATCATAGGTCATTTCTAATATGGTTTGCAATGTCTCAATGGTGCTTTTTTGTGCCTTGTATTTCTCAAAAAATTCATTGCGCTCTGTAGCATCTTCAAATAAGGCTACAGCCCCAATGATCCGGTGTTCATAAAATACAGGTGTTCTATTGGTAATGATCTTTTTTCCTTGATAAGATATGGTTTTTCTAATCTCCTCCTTACCCGTCTCTATAACCTTGGGCAGGGTGGAATCTGACATGATTTCGTAGATAGACTTTCCAACCAGACTATCCTCTGTATCCCCTAATAGCTTTCTAGCCCTTTCATTGAAAAAAGTGACCTTTAGCTGATTGTCAATGGCGATAACTCCTCTATCTGAAGATCCTAAAATGGTATTTAGATTCTTTACGGTATACTCTAATTTTCTGTTATAGGCCTTCAAAAGATCGGTTTTTGTCAAAATGCCTATAAGCTTACCTTCTGGAGTAATAACAGGGAATTTATCTTCCTTTTTATCAAAAACAATCTTTGCATTTTCCTCTTCCTGTACACAGGAAACTTGTGTATTCATAAGAATATTAATACTGGTATCCGGCGATTTCCCCTCTTCAATAGCCTTAAATAGATGTATTTTGCTAAACATTCCTACAAGATGAAATTCTTCATCTACAACAGGGGTACTATCAATATGACTATGAATAAAAACTCCTGCGCCATCTTTTAATGTGCTTTTTGTAGAAAGAGTAATTGGATTGTGAGTCATGACTTCCTTTACTTTCATAAAGTTTATCCCCCTTATATTCCGAGTAAATTACTATTTCTATTATATCAAAAACTTAACAATCCTGTTTGTCTATTTTGTTATTATGACTTTTCCTCCCGAAGGCTTCTTCCTGATTATCTATCTCAAACCCAACAAAAGATGCTCTCCTATGAGAGCATCTTTTGTGAGAAATATCTATCTTTCAACAATCAGTGCAGTCCCCTGTCCACCACCTATGCAAAGGGTGGCCAAACCTGTTTTTGCCTCTCTCTTTTTCATTTCATAAAGAAGGGTAACTAAAATTCTTGCTCCAGAGGCTCCGATAGGATGACCTAGAGCAATAGCTCCACCATTTACATTGACTTTTTCAGTATCTAGGCCCAAATCCTTTACTACGGCTAAGGACTGGGCAGCAAAAGCTTCATTAGCCTCTACAAGGTCTAAGTCTTTTGCCTCTAGTCCTGCTTTTTGAAGGGCTAATTTGGTGGCAGGTACAGGTCCATAACCCATAATTTTTGGATCAAGGGCTGCTGATGCGTAAGATCTTATAATGGCTAAGGGTTTAATCCCCAATTCATCTGCCTTTTCTTTGGACATGACGATAATGGCCGCTGCACCATCATTGATCCCCGATGCATTTCCTGCGGTCACTGTCCCATCCTTTTTAAAGGCAGGTCTTAATTTAGCGAGTTTTTCTATCGTGGCGCCATGTCTTGGATGTTCATCTGTATCTACAATGATTGGATCTCCTTTTCTTTGGGGAACTTCTACAGGGACAATTTCTTCCTTAAATCTTCCTTCTTTTTGTGCTTTTTCTGCCCTTAGCTGGCTCTTTAAGGAAAATTCATCTTGTTGCTCCCTTGTGATATTCCACTTTTCTGCCACATTTTCTGCGGTTATACCCATGTGATAGTCATTAAAAATATCCCATAGTCCATCATGTACCATGTAGTCTACAATTTTCCCATCGCCCATTCTTTGGCCCCATCTAGCGGAAGGGAGTATATAGGGAGCATTGCTCATGCTTTCTGTTCCTCCTGCAAGGACGATGTCTGCATCTCCTAGCATAATGAATTGAGCCGCCATGCTCACAGCTCTAAGGCCAGAACCACAGACTTTATTGATGGTCATCGCTGGCACAGATTCAGGAATGCCTGACTTTATCGCTACCTGTCTGGCTGTGTTTTGTCCCAATCCTGCAGATAAAACATTTCCTAAAACCACTTCATCAATCATTTCAGATTGAATCCCTGCTCTTTTGATGGCTTCCTTTGCTGCAACAGCTCCTAAATCAATGGCTGATACTTTAGATAAAGCTCCTCCAAAACTTCCCACTGGTGTTCTCGCTGCACTGGCAATAACTACTTCTCTCATCTTATACTCCTCCTTATTTTGTTAAAAATATAATTATCCTTATGCATCTTTAACATGCAATTTCGCTGCCAACATTTCTGTAGACAACAAAACATCGCCTTATGATAAGGTGATGTTTTGTTGTCTACTTTTTATTTTTTTCAATAACCTGCCTTAATCCTATTTCTTCATGTCTGATGGTTCTTATGATATTTTCCCTATGTTTAAAAAGGGATAGAATCATGAGGCCGATGCCAATGAAGATACAAAGAAAGGGATATTTATAATAATAAGACAGTATAGGAAGTAAGGTAAACATTCCTATAGTACCTAAGGCAATGTAATCAGTGACAATGGTAATGACAATGATGGTAAAAATTAAAATAAGTCCGATACGAGTATTATAAGCCACTGCCATTCCCACTAAAGATGCAGCTCCCTTTCCTCCTCTAAATTTTAAGAAGAAGGGAAAAATATGTCCTAGGATAGCCGCCGCTCCCGCAATAAAAGCTAGGGTTACTGAGGAGGGAAATAAAATCCTAAAGGCCCATACGGCAATCATTGCCTTTAAAATATCCCCCAATGCCGTGATGATCCCATATTTCCATCCCATAACAGTGGTTATGTTTGAAGCTCCAGCATTATGGGTTCCAAATTTTCTAATATCTATATTATTGACTAATTTTCCTACAAGATAAGCGGTTTGAAAACAACCCAACAAGTAGCCAACGATAGCAGCAGATATTATATTTATTGCCTCCATTTCTAACCTCCTTTTATAATCTATGATTAGCTCATTATATCATAAAAATTTTGTCCAATACTATAGTTGAACCCATTGAAACCTAGATAAAAATTTTCATCTTTCTTCTTTCCTACCGTTGACTATTGGTCCATGTAGTGATAATATGTTTTTGAGAATTCAGAGTGATTTAGTAGGAATTATTTCCCCTACTGACAATGAAATTAAAGGAGAATGAATAAAATGAAAGACACTCTATTGAAAATCCAAAATATAAAGGCAAGTGTTGAAGATAAAGAAATCCTTAAAGGAATCAACCTTACTATAAATAAAGGAGAGGTCCATGTCATCATGGGGCCCAACGGCGCGGGTAAATCTACCCTGGCCAATGTTTTAATGAACCATCCCAATTATAAAGTCGGACAGGGGGAAATTTTCTTTAAGGGGGAGGACATCACCCATTTACAAACGGATGAAAGAGCTAGAAGGGGAATGTTTTTATCCTTTCAATATCCAGAAGAAGTGCCCGGTATCACCGTAGAGAATTTCTTGCGGACCGCTAAGGCCTCCATCTCCGGTAAGCCAGTAAGGCTACTGGCTTTTAAAAAAGCCCTACAAGAAAAAATGGAGCTTTTAGATATGAAACCAGAATATGCCCAAAGGTATCTCAATGAGGGGTTTTCCGGAGGGGAAAAAAAGAAAAATGAAATCCTCCAAATGACTATCTTAGAGCCTGATTTGGCTATTTTAGATGAGACAGACTCTGGTTTAGATGTGGACGCAGTAAAAGTAGTATCCCAAGGAATACAAATGTATTCTAAAGAGGATAATGCCGTTCTCATCATCACCCATCATAAAAAATTATTGGAACATATTAAACCAGATTTCGTCCATATCCTATTGGATGGAAAAATCTCCATGACCTCTGATTCTTCTCTTGTAGATAAAATTGAAGCCCAAGGCTACCAATGGGTTAGAGAAGGTCGAGGTGAGTAATATGGCAAAGGAAAACAAAACCTATGTCCACGATATTGATCGGGGAATTTATGATATAAAAAATGAAGTCCGCTACACTTACAAGAGTGAAAAGGGTCTTACCCCAGACATCATCAGAGAAATATCCAAAGAAAAAAATGAACCCCAATGGATGACAGACTTTCGATTGGCCTCCTTGGAAACCTATCATCAATCTGAGCTTCCTCCTTGGGGACCGGATATTTCAGAACTGAACATGGATGAAATTGTTACCTATATCAGGCCTGATACCCAAATGCATAGCTCTTGGGATCAAGTGCCTGAAGATATCAAGGAAACCTTTGACCGGTTGGGTATTCCCGAAGCTGAAAAGGAATCCTTGGCAGGGGTCGGTGCTCAATATGATTCTGAGGTGGTCTATCACAATATTAAGAAGGAATTAACTGATCAAGGAGTAATCTATACCGATATGGAAACCGCTGTAAAGGAATATGGGGACATTGTAAAACCTCATTTCATGAAGTTGGTTCCTCCCCAGGACCACAAATTTGCAGCCCTTCATGGCGCGGTATGGTCTGGAGGGTCCTTTGTATATGTTCCTAAAGGAGTTCATGTGGATATCCCTCTACAGTCCTATTTTCGTCTAAACTCTCCAGGTACAGGACAGTTTGAACATACCTTAATTATTGTGGAAAAAGGCGCCTATCTCCATTTTATTGAAGGTTGTTCTGCGCCCAAACATTCAGTTATCAATCTTCACGCTGGTTGTGTAGAACTTTTTGTAAAGGAAGAGGCTGGCCTTCGCTATAGTACCATAGAAAACTGGTCTCGAAACATGCTAAACCTCAATACCAAGCGAGCTGCAGTAGACAAAAATGGTAGCATTGAATGGGTTTCTGGTTCCTTTGGTTCCAAAGTTTCCATGCTTTATCCCATGAGCATCTTAAAAGGCCAAGGTGCTAAAGCAGAATTTACCGGTATTACCTTTGCCGCTAAGGGACAATGTCTGGATACGGGGACTAAAGTGGTGCACGCTGCCCCCTATACTTCTTCTACTATTAACTCCAAATCTATTTCTAAAGATGGTGGAGAAGCCATCTATAGGGGCTCTGTAAGTATTGCTCCCAATGCTCATCATTCTAAGTCCACAGTTTCCTGTGAGTCTTTAATGCTGGATAACCAGTCTAAATCTGACACCATTCCAGTCATTGATGTCAAAAATGATCAAGTAGATTTGGGACACGAAGCAAAGATTGGGAGAATTAGTGAGGAAGCTATCTTTTATCTCATGACTCGAGGCATAAATGAAGAGGATGCTAAGGCTATGATTGTTCGAGGTTTCGTGGAACCCATTACCAAAGAACTTCCCTTAGAATATGCCGTAGAGATGAACAATCTCATTAATCTAGAACTTGAAGGCAGTATAGGGTAAAGGAGGTAAGTAAATGAAAACGGATATTTTACAAGAAATTAATAGAAAAGAAACCCTTCATCTAAATAGATTACCTGCCATTACATGGAGATGGTTAAAGGTAAATGATTTCCCCCTAAAGGGATTAAAAATAGACAAAATTCAACCTTTTATTGAAAATGATATTCAATCCTCTGCCCAAGAAGGGGTGGAAATAAAATATATTTCAGAAAATGTTTATAATTACGAGGTAGAGAAATACTTTATGTCCCTAAAATCCCCAGGTATATCTGAGGAAATAACACAACTCGCCCATCAACAGTATAATACCGGATCTTTCATTAAGATTTTAGAAAACCAAAGGATAGCTTCTTCCCTTTGGCTATCCTATAAATCCAGCAAAGAAAGTCCTACCATCATAGATAAACATTTGATTATCGCCGAAGAAAATAGTGAATGTACCATTATCATGGATTATTCTTCTGAAGATCTTAGCCCTGCTTTTCACAACGGTCTGACTAGGATATATGCCAAAGATGGTTCTAAAATAAAACTTGTTAAAATACAGACTTTAAACGATAAATCCCTCAATATGGATGCCCATATCGCCTTTGTGGGCTATGGTGCCCAAGTGGATTACGTGTCCATTGAACTAGGAGCTGAGAAAAGCTTTACCAGTTATACCTCCAATTTAGAGAGAGAAACGGCCACCTCTCACTTAGATTCGCTATATTTAACGGACAAAAAAAGAGTACTGGATATGAACTACATCATGAATCATATTGGTCGAAGAACCCTCAGCGATATTCAGGTCCGGGGCGCTTTAAAGGATGAATCGAAAAAGACCTTTAAAGGGACCCTAGATTTTAAAAGAGGGGCCCGTCTTTCCCGTGGAGGGGAAGAAGAATATGCCATCTTACTGGATCCTAAAGTACACAATAACGCCATCCCTCTTTTACTCTGTGAGGAGGATGATGTCCAAGGTCAGCACGCCGCCAGTGCAGGGCGTATTGATGAAAACAAGCTCTTTTATTTAATGTCTAGAGGTTTTTCCCAAAAAGAGGCCAAGAAAATCATTATTGAATCCTCTTTCCGCCCCATTATTGATAAAGTCCCAGTGGAAGAATTGAAGAAAAAAATTCAAGACAATATTGAAAGTCGTTTGATGAAAGATGAAGGAGGGAAATCTCTATGAGCTTAAACATAAATGAAATAAGAAAGGATTTTCCCATTCTGGGAAAAAAGGTAGGAGAGAAAAATCTTATCTATTTGGACAATGCTGCCACCACCCAAAAACCAGCCCGAGTCATAGAAGCCCTTACCTCCTATTATCATCATGCCAATGCAAATCCCCATAGAGGGGCTCATTATTTAGGGGTTTCCGCTACCAAATTATATGATGATTCTAAAGATGTGGTCAAAGAGTTTATCCACGCCAAAAGTCATCGGGAGATCATATACACTAAAAATGCTTCAGAAGCCCTTAATCTGTTAGCCTACACCTATGGCATGACTTTTATTGAGGAGGGAGATGAAATCCTCATCTCTATTTTAGAACATCATAGTAACCTCATCCCCTGGCAACAGGTAGCCAAAGCCAAAGGAGCGATTTTAAAATATCTTTATGTCAATGAAGAAGGGATTATTCCTTCCTCCGAAATCAAGGAAAAGATTACCCAAAGGACCAAGTTGGTAAGCGTCACTCATGTTTCCAACGCTCTAGGCACCATTAATCCTGTAAAAGAGATTATTGATCAGGCCCATAAAATGGGGGCTAAAGTTATTCTAGATGGTTCCCAAAGTATTCCCCATATGGCAGTGGATGTACAGGAATTGGATGCGGATTTTGTGGTATTTTCCGGTCATAAAATGTTAGCTCCCATGGGCATTGGGGTCCTCTATGGAAAAGAAGAGTTATTAGAAAAACTCCCCCCCTTTTTATATGGGGGAGATATGATTGAATATGTCCATGAACAGGAAAGCACTTTCGCAGAGCTTCCCGAGCGTTTGGAGGCTGGCACTCAAAACGTTCCTGGGGCCTTGGGGCTTATGGAAGCTATTGGCTATCTTGAGAATATCGGTATGGATGAGATTGAAAAAGTAGAAAGGGAGCTTACTGCCTATGCTATGGATAAAATGGAGAAACTGGATTTTCTAGAAATCTATGGCCCTAGAGACATCAAAAAAAGAGCAGGAATCATCTCCTTTAATATTAAGGATGTTCACCCCCATGATGCAGCCACTATTTTGGATTCCTATGGAGTAGCTGTACGGGCCGGTCATCATTGTGCCCAACCCTTAATGCGATATATGGGGATCAATGCCACTACAAGGGCTAGTTTTTACTTCTATAATACCAAGGAAGAAATCGATGTCTTTGTGGAGAGTCTGAAAAATGTAAGGAAGTGGTTAGGATATGGATCTTAATTCTATTTATACAGAATTGATTATGGAACACAGCCAAAGTGGACACAACGAAAAAAAGTTAGGTCAATGTACCCATTGCAAAAGAGGACATAATCCTAGCTGTGGAGATGAGATCACTTTAGAGTTAATTATAGAGGAAGACATGATTAAGGATGCCGCCTTTCATGGAATGGGCTGCGCTATTTCCAAGGCTTCTACCTCCATGATGATTGATCTGATCAAAGGGAAAACTAAAGAGGAAGCTCTCTCTTTGGTAGACACCTTTATTGGTATGATTAAAAAGGATATTACCGATGATGAAGAATTAGAACAATTAGAAGATGCTATGGTATTAAAAAACATTTCCAATCTTCCTGCCAGGGTAAAATGTGCAGTATTGGCATGGCATACTTTAAAAGAATCCTTACAAGTAAGCAGCTAAGGTCGCTCTAATGAAATAACAGAGAAAAAGTCCAAAGAGGATAACCATAGGTTATCCTCTTTGTTATTGAAACAGAAGGGGGTGTAGGGGGCAAATACCCCCTATCCAATTATTCTGAAATTTTCTTCTTGGAAAACGTCTCAAAATGGATAATATTTTGAATATCAATTTTAGGACGCTTAAAACAGACTTCTCCTGTATATCCTATAGGCAAAATGGCTATTGGCTCATAATATTCTGGTAAATGGAGTACCTCGGAAAGTTCTTCTTTTTTAAACCCGCTAACATAACAGCTTGCCAATCCTAAATACACTGCTCCTAAAAGCATATTTTCAACACATGCAGAAGTATCAAGATAGATCAAAGATTCCAGGGAAGTTTCCCCATAACGTTTTTTTACCTTATCCCTATTTCCACAAACCACAATAAATACTGGGGCAGAAAACATCCATTCCTGGGGTTTTCCACTTATCTCATTATTCCCAATAAAGGTAGTATCCACAATCCTTCTTTTTTTTCCTTCATCTCTTATGACGATAAATTCCCATGGCTGAATGTTTCCGGCCGAGGGAGCTGAGTGTCCATAATCTAATATCTTATATATTAACTCTTCAGAAACTCTCTTAGGTAAATAGGTTCTAATGCTCCGTCTTTCACGAATAATCTCATCTAAATTCAACCTAAGTCCCCCTTTGTCTATGATCTCCATACTTTGTCTAATACGCTTAAGATATTTCCACCTAATACCTTTGTGATATCAGAGTCCCTATAATTTTTCTTCACCAGCCATCTCAGAATGTTTTTCGAAGCTTCGGTTGGGTTTTCTAGCCCTTTTACATATTCTACCTTTTCAAATTCTAAACTCCCCTGGGTCTTCTTTGTGGAGAGTTGACTAGCATATAAATTGTGTATGCCTACATGATCTCCATATAGAGCATCTGGTCCAAAGGCTACATGATCTATGCCTACCAAATCCACAATGTACTCAAAATGTTCCATATAAGAATCTATGGAATGTTTTAAATGATTTTTTGTAAGGGTTGTGTGGGGTGCGGCTTCAATACCGATTACCCCTCCCCTTTGGGCGCAAGCCTTTAAAACCTCATCAGGGGACAAGCGTTTACTATCCCATAGAGCTCTGGCTCCCACATGGGTAAGGAAAATAGGGTGCTCACTCTCATGGATGACATCCAATGTGGTTTTATATCCTGTATGGGAGCAATCAATAGCCATTCCTACTTTATTTAGTCTTCTAACAGCTTTCTTTCCAAAGGCCGTCAGACCACCGTCCTTGTCTTCTTTAATGCCTGAGCCAAGATTATTGGATTCACTATAAGTAATGCCCATCATTCTCACCCCAAAGCCATATAGGATATCAATTCTATCTAGCTCATTTTCTATGGGTGCTGCTCCTTCCACACTTGCCACCCAGGCAATTTTTCCTTCCCTATAGGCCTTATGAATATCCTCAACTTTTTTACAGTGAATGAGAAAATCCTGATGGGCCAAATCACAAAGTCTCATTCCCAAGTCATAGAGGATATCCTCCCATTTCCATCCATTGGCTGAAGTAATAGTGGTAGTACCATCTAACATATTATCAAAGACAGCATCGTAATAGGACTTTGAAAGTCCTTTATAGGCACAATGATCCCTGCCCACTCGGGTATATTCAAAAACTTCATCTAAACTCTCTGGAAGACGAGTAGGGTGATCATGGAGAGAAATAAAAATATTATCCCTAGCCAATCTTTCTACCCTCTCCTCCTCTTCCGGTTGAAGAGAAACTAAGTATTCTTCTACTCTTTCAAGTTCCTTAGCCATTTTAAAACGCTTAAAGTCCTTTTCATCTAAATAGCCATAGGCTTGGTATCCATCATATCTTTTATTTAAACCCATAACATCACCCATTACTTTCTTAGATATAAGTCATCTAGATTTTTTACTCTGCCACTACTGATTTTTGTCGGTGTAGCAAAGGCAGTTTTTGAATGCATTAATCCGCTACTTACCAATGCCTCAGCTATTTTAAGGGCTGCCTTGGAGGGATTTACTACAGGAACTCCAACAGCTTTTTCTATTTCTTCAGCTACATTTAAGAAGCCCATAGACATGCAACCAAGGGCCAAGGCATCTGCTCGGTCTTCCTTTACTGCCTTTTTCCCAGCAGCAATAATCTTTTGCATAGACTCTTCTCTATTGGTCATTAATTCCAGTACAGGAATATTTACCGCTACAACTGAAGCCAGTTTTTCTAGCACTCCAGCTTTAAAGGCTAATTCATGGCTGCTGGGAATTAAGGTTTCCTCTGGCGTAATTACTGAAAATTTATGCCCCAACATAGCCGATACAATCATACTGGTTTGCCCAGGACCTACAACCAGCATTTTGTCGGTTAATTCCCTTATGGCATCCAATCCAGGGTCGCCTGCACAGCCCAAAATGGCAGCATCATATCCCTCTTCTTGCATTGCATAAGTAAGTTTTGCCGCAGCGGGAATACTGAGATACTCTTCATACATACTTTCTATGGATGCTGGCCCTTCTGTTACACACACAAGGTCCACTTCTGTACCGGGAAATGCCCATTCTCTGAGCAGTGCTTCTCTTCTTTTTTGCTCCTGCTCCTCCATCAAACCAGGGACTACGTATACAATCTTCATCTTCTCACCTCTTTCATTTTAAACCCAAACTTCTTTTAAAAGCCTTAGGACATTGCCCCCCATTACTTTCTGAATATCTTCATCGGAATACCCGGCTTTTACCAGATAGCGAAGAATATTTTTAGAGCCCTCTGTTGGATTTTCTATGCCCTTTACATATTCCACTTCCTCAAATTCATTGGTATTTCCTTGGGTACTCTTTGTAGATAGATGAGCGGCAAAGGCATGGTGCAGACCTACATGGTCTCCATACAAGGTATCTGGTCCAAAGGCAACGTGGTCTATGCCCACTAAGTCCTTAACGTACTCAAAATGTTCCATATAGGAATAAATGGTATGGGTAGTATTGTCTTTGGTGATGGTTGTATGGGGAGCAGCTTCTATACCAATGACTCCACCCTTTTCTGCACAGGCCTTTAACACATCGTCAGGAGTAAGCCTTTTGCTATCCCATAATGCCTTAGCTCCTACATGGCTCATAAAGATTGGTTTCGTACTATGGGCAATAACATCCTTTGTGGTTTCTATTCCCACATGGGAGCAGTCAATAGCCATTCCTACCTTATTCATTCTCTCTACTGCTTTATGACCAAAGGCAGTAAGTCCACCATCTTTATCTTCCTTTAATCCAGAACCCAACTGATTGGATTCACTATAGGTAATCCCCAATACTCGAACTCCAAATCCATATAGAATATCAATTCTATCCAATTCATTTTCAATGGGTGCGGCTCCTTCTATTACAGGCACAAGGGCGATTTTCCCTTCCTTATGGGCTCTATAGATATCTTCAACCCTCTCACATCTGATGATAAAATCCTGTTGGGCCAAATCACATAGACGAATCCCTAAATCATGCAATACTTCGCTCCATTTCCAGCCAGCCTTAGAATGAATAGTACAGGTCCCATCCATTAGATTATCAAATACGCAGTCCCAGTAACTTCTTGATAGTTCCTCATAGGCACAGGATTGCCTTCCCTCTCTATTAAACTCAAAGACATCCCTCATAAGATTCTTAGGAAATAGGACTGGATGTTCATGTATAGAAATACAAATGGTATCCCTTGCCAGTCTGGCTAGCCTTTCTTCTTGTTCTTCTTTTAGGGGTATTAAATACTCTGGGAAAATTTTATCTCCATCGCAAAGTTCAAAACTTCTATAATCTACTCCTGCTTCTAAATATTCATAGGCTTTATATCCCTTATATTGTTTATTGGTTCCCATAATCTAAATCCTCCTTTTCATTTTCATACTGCTCCCCTTCTAGAAGGGGAGCAGTATGAATTTGCTTCATTATTTTACCTGATGCACCTGCTGTAATGATTGTGGATCCACTAAACCCTTTAAGTTAGAGGGCAATAATCTAAATCCATCAAAATTATTTCTATAGGCAAAGTTTAGTTTCTTTACAAATACAGGAATATCTGGAACTTCCTTTACAATTTCTTTTTGGAATACATCCATATCTTTCATAGTCTCTTCTTCTGATATGGAAGACTTCATATTCATCATGGCTTCATCAGCAACTGGGTTGCTCCATCCCATAAAGTTTAGAGCGGCAGTAGAGTGGAACAAAGTAGACAGGGATGACTCCATATCATCTAGGATTCCCCATGTGCCAAGGCTAAGTTCCCATTCATGAGTATTGTATAGTTTATCTGATTGAAGAGATTTATCCATTGGTTCTGGTATGATTTCTATTCCGATATCTTTCATTTGATCTACCAATATTCTCGCCATCTTCTCATGTTCAGTTACAGTGCTTGCAAACATTACTTTAAAACTTAATTTTTCACCACTGGGGGCATTGAGTACACCGTCATTATCGGTATCTTTATATCCCGCATCGGCTAGTACCTTCTTTGCCCCTTCTACATCGTAGTCTGGTAAATCATTTCCTATTTGAAACTTTTCATACACTGGAGATACATATCCAGTCATTTCTACGCCTTCGCCATCAAATGAAAAATCTATGACTTTTTTTCTATCTACAGCCATTGCCATTGCTGTTCTTAAAGCGTTATCCTGCAACAATTTATTACTGTGTAAATTTATTGCCATATGCTCATATCCTAAGGACATATTTTGTACTACAGTAAATTGATCATCCCCCTGTATTTCCTTTGCTGCTGCAGCAGGAATTTCCTTTGCTGTTAAATCAATGTCTCCTGATTTTAAAGCTAAAACCATGGTGTTTACATCTGGATAAGGCTTGAAGATCACTTTATCCAAGTAAGGTCTTCCCTCAGGGGACAATGGCCACTGCTCAACACTTTCTAATACATAGTACTGACCTCTTTCATAGTCGGTAAGCTTAAAAGGCCCAAGGCCAACAGGTTTGTCATTGGTAAAGTTTTTTACATCTTCAACTTCTGACCAAATATGGGCAGGTACAATTCTTTGCCAGAATCCAATCGTCGTAATAAAGGTTGGGAAGGGTGTAGATAAAGTAAATACAACCGTTTTGTCATCGGGTGCTTCCATAGTTACCCCTTCAAGAACCTCATATTGCCATTGAAGTTTTTCCTTTTCTAAAATCTCATAGGTATAGATAATGTCTGCAGAAGTAAGAGCTGTCCCATCTTGCCACTTTAATCCATCTTTAAGAGTAATGGTGACGGTTAAGCCATCCTCTGATATTTCTGGTTCCTCAATAATATAAGGTACCTTATTTCCCTCTTCATCCAACACCATTAGCGTTGGATAGATATTGTTTAAGATCCAGGAACCTGCCATATCATTTCCAACTAAAGGATTCAATGTATCTGGATCGGCAAAGGTTCCTATATTTAATGTCCCACCAAACTTATCCCCCTTCTCATCTGGTGCATCGCTTGATGATTTCTTGGCACAGCCAGCAAATATTCCCGCAAGGAACATTACGGTTAAAAGCAAAGCCATTATTTTCTTCATTTCAATTTCCCCCTTTTTTATTTTTGGTTTACTATCACTTCTCCGGCATAGGTTTTTAATACATTGCCTTCTTCTAAGGCTATCTTGCCATTTACTAAAACATATTCTACTCCCTCTGCATTCACTTCGGGATTGGTATAATCTATCTCGGTAGGTGAAGGATAATGATATTTATCTAAATGAATAATTGCTATATCTGCTTTCATCCCTTCCTGGAGTATACCTCGATCTTTGATTCTAAACTGCTGGGCTGCCAGGGAAGTATTTCTCCTTACAATTTCTTCTACAGCCACACCTCCTTCTCGATACATATTCATGAATATTGGAAAACCACCTCGTCTTTGCAACTCATACCAAGAACCTACATCCCAAGGCTCCCCAAATATAATATCTGTTCCTACCATAACAAGAGGGTTATCTTGAATGTTCTTAGGATGGGGTCCAATGGGGAAATCCTTTCTGCTGGGTCCACCTAGCCAGAAGGTATACTGATCATTGTCATCCGCCAATAAATCTAACAATACCTGTTGGGGATCTTCAATCCCCTGCTCATTGGCAATCTCTTGGATAGATTTATATTCAATCTCCGCATTGCCAGTATTGATAACAAAAACCTGATTCATATCGTTCCCGAAAATATAGGCATCTTCCAATACCAGTTTTCGACCTTCTGGTGTTCTTAAAGCCGCTTTTACTCCCTCTACTCCTTGATCAAAAAGCTCAGAGGAAACCGCCATAATAAACTGAATTAATCTATCCTTACGTGTACAATGACCAGTACTTCTGGGAATGGTATCAATAACAATTTCCAGACCTTTCTTGCTGGCTTCCAATACTGCATCAAAGGATTCAGGAGAAGTAGCCGTCAGATGGGATACCTGTACCCTAGCCCCTGATTTTTCCCCAATCTCAATGGCCTCTAAAGTGGATTCTAAATAGCCCTCATAATATCTTGCATGGGTGGCATATACCCCCTCATGCTTTGCCACTACCTTAGCGCATTTAATAATCTCTTCTGTATTGGCGTATCGGCTAGGGATATAGGATAGACCGGTGGAAATACCCAAAGCCCCTTGCTCCATACCTTCCTCAATATATCTTAAAATATCCTGTTCCTCCTCAGGTGTTGGAGGCCTATCCTTTGATCCGCCCATAGCCGTCCATCGAATGGTGCCATGGCCTAGTAAAAGCCCTAGATTAATATTGATTCCTTTTTCCCTGATAATGTTGCAATACCCCTCAAAAGTATTCCAACTAGGCTGTTCTTTTTTATATTTTTCCTTAGCCTCTTCTGTAATCAAACCATTTAAATAGTAATACTCATAAACATTTGCAGAATCCAAGGGTGTCACTGAATGCCCACAATTTCCATTAATGGTTGTCGTAACCCCTTGTTTTAGAAAAACTTCAAAACTACCATCATGTAGTGCAGTGGTTTCAAAGTGTACATGGGGATCAATAAATCCTGGGGATACCATTTCCCCCTGGGCATTAATAACCTTTTCTGCCTCTCCCTGAATTTCCGGGGATATCTTTACAATTTTATCTTCCTTTATCCCAATATCCCCAATAAATCCGGGTTTGCCTGTACCATCTACAATAAATCCCTTTTTAATCAGTACATCATATTTTCCCATTCTTTTTACTCCCTTCTATAACCTAATGATCATGCTATCTAAATCCTTTGGATATTGGGTTAGAACTTCACATCCATCCTCTGTAATCACAATGGTATCTGAATGTCTAAATCCTGAAAATCCTTCCATATAAATCCCTGGCTCACTGGAAAACACCATCCCGGGCCTCATTATGGTACCATCTCCCGCTGCCACATAGGGGGGTTCATGTTCTTCTAAGCCCTTTCCATGACCTGTTCTATGCCTAATATACTCTCCATAGCCCCCATCGGTAATGAACTTAATGACTTTTCTTTCTACTTCTTCACAAATTGCACCGGGCTTCATCAATTGAATGCCTAATTCTTGAGCTTCTTTCATTACCTGGAAGGCCTTTATTTTTTTATTATCTGGCTCTCCCGCAAAAAAGGTTCTCTCACATTCTGTTCGATATCCCCATACATTGGTGCCGCAGGATAAAATCATAGTATCTCCCCCCTCCACCATCTTTCCACTGGGTAGAGCATGGGGCATTGCGGTTCTGATTCCACTAGGGACTAGAGCCCCAGCAGGGCCACCGGGGACATAGATGACCTCTCCCAACTCTTCAATCATCTTATCTACCGTTTTGGTAATCATACGGTTAAGGAGGCCCAACTCGGTTACTCCAGGTTTTAACATTTCTTTTCCTACTTGCACAATATAATCAGAATAAAGGGCAGATTTTCTTAACATGTCAACCTCTTCTTGGGACTTTATCTGCCTTATGGTCATCATTTGATCTCTAATAACCACATAATCAAATATTTCCTCCAACCTCTGATACCCGTGAATATCTACCTCATCCACTGCAATTCTTTTTTTATTTGAAAGCTTTGTCTGAATATTTTTATTGATAAAATCATATAAATCGGCTTTAGCATGAAAATCATCGTCATAGGCAAATACCTGGGTAAATTGTTTTAACTTTTTCGCCCCATGATATTCCATTTTTGGAGTGAAGGCGTAAACTTCACCTGTTTTATGGATATAAATCACTACCGGTCTTTTGCCTGGATAGTAATAAAGTCCTAAATAAAAGATATTATAAGGATTAAAGCTTAGATAGCCATCTAGTCCTTCTTCATGAATAAATTTTACGACTTCATTGATTCTTCTTTGGTATTCCTCTAAGGTAAATCCACTCAATACTCTTCCTCCTATTCTCTACTTATTCTTGGATTAAGGGCATCCCGCACCCCCATACTTAGGAAGTTAAAGGAAATTACGAAAAACATAATGGCCATACTTGGGAAAAGGGAATACCACCATGCTGTTCCAAAGGCCCCGCTTAAATGGGCATTATTTAGTATCTTTCCCCAGCTATAGGCTAAGGGATCTCCTAAACCTAAAAAACTAATAGAAGATTCTGTAATGATAGATGTTGCCATAACAATGGTTAGATTGACAAAAATAGGTGTACTGGCATTGACAAAAACATGTTTATATATAATGCTCCTTGTACTAATCCCAAGGCTTTTCGCGGCCTCAATATATTGCATCCCACATACCTTTAAGGTAGAAGCTCTAGTAATCCTTGCTATACTGGGCCAGGAAAAAACACCGATAATAAAGGCCACCGTATTAATGCTTGTGGTTTCCAAAACCGCTGCCGTGATAATCATTAAGGGAAGCATGGGAATGGTCAGAAATACCTCTGTCAGTCCCATACCCAAGGTATCAAAAATTCCTCCATAGTATCCCGAAAGAAGTCCTATAGGAACACCGATAATCATGGCCACCAGTACAGCAATAACTCCTACTTTGATAGAAGACCGTGTACCCCACACCACCTGAGAAAACAAATCTAACCCCATATCATCCGTTCCAAATAGGTGGGTAGCTGAGGGAGCAAGTAATTTATCTTCATAAACTCCATATCCACTAACCGGTTCTGCAATTAGAGGGGCCAATAGAGCTACAAGAATAATAAGGGCCACACCTACTAATCCAATCATCCCTAATTTATGTTTTAGAAAAATCTTTATTTCCTTTTCCCATCTCTTTTCCTTGGCTGTTAGCTTACTGGGTTTTTTTATGACTGCTTCGCTGCTCACATTTTTCACCTCTAATCTAATTTAATTCTTGGGTCAAGATAGGCACAAAGTAAATCTGTAATAATATTCATAAGGATTACACTTAAAGCCAATATAATAAAAGAACCCTGGAGTACAGGAAAGTCCTGTTGGCTTACTGCCTGATAAACCATTCTTCCCACTCCTGGGTAGGCAAAAACCGTCTCAGTCAAAACGGCTCCCCCTACCATGGCCCCAAGCATTAAACCTGCTGAGGTTACGGTAGGAATCATGGCATTTTTGGTGGCATGCTTCCAAATTACTTTGCTCTCTTTCATTCCCTTGGATCTGGCTGTTCGAATATAGTCCTCAGATAAAACATCAATTACGCTGCCCCTGGTGTATAAAACATAGTTGGCCAGATAGATGAAAATTAGAGTGATCACCGGCAAAATCAAATGTTTGGCTACATCAATAACAAAGGCTATTCCTGAATCTACTCCCGGAGTATAGGCTCCTCCAATGGGTAAGACCCCCATTTTATAGCCAAAGAAATAGAGAAGGGTAAATCCTAACCAGGGAACAAAAATAGATATTCCAAAAATGGAAACCCCATTAATACAATGATCTAGAGCACTTCCTCTTTTATACCCTGAATATATACCTAGAGGAATGCCTAAAAATAAGGTAATCACCTGAGTAACAGTCATTAACAATAATGTCCAGGGCAGCCTCTCTAAGATCATCTCCATGACTGGCCTTTTCTGCATAAAGGATAAACCTAAATCCCCCTGTAATAGATTTTTAATATAGGAGAAATATTGAAAGATCAAGGATTTATCTAATCCAAAGTCCGCCAACATCTGATTTTTTTGTGCTTCTGTCATCCTAGCGTCCATTAACATGGTGGTCGGATCTGCGGGCATAAGCCTTACAATGAGAAATGTTAGGGTAATGGTAATAAAAAAAGTAATTAGGCCTTTAACCATTCTTTTCTGAAGATATTTTCCCACTAGTTTCCCTCCTTTTCTGTATATAGGTGGCATCTTATCCCATGGCCCCCTACCTCTATCATTTCAGGATGCACCTTGGTGCATATATCCATTCTTTTAAAACAGCGATTGCTGAATTTACATCCCTTTGGCGGGTCAGATGGGCTAGGAATATCTCCCTGCAAAATTATTCTTTTCTCCTTCTTCCTTGGATTAGGCTCTGGTATAGCAGAAATCAATGCCTGGGTATAAGGGTGTAGAGGTCTTTCAAATAACTTTTCCTTATCACAGATTTCTACAATTTCCCCTAGATACATCACCGCGATTCGAGTACTTAAATACTTCACCACACTTAAATCATGGGCAATAAAAAGATAGGTGAAACCAAATTCCTCCTGTAAATCCTTAAATAGGTTGATGATCTGGGCCTGCACCGAAACATCCAGGGCAGATACGGGTTCATCAGCAACAATCACTTTAGGGTTTAAGGCTAATGCTCTAGCGATACCGATTCTTTGCCTCTGGCCTCCACTAAACTGATGGGGAAAGCGATGATAATAATCCGGATTTAGTCCAACCCGTTCAAGAAGCTCCATAGTTGTTTCCACCGCATTCTTTTTCGACATCAAACCATGGGAAAGTATAGGCTCTACAATAGCCTCTCCCACCGTCATCCTTGGGTTTAAAGAAGCATAGGGATCTTGAAAAATCATTTGGGCATTTTTTCGAAAGCTCCTAAGGTCTTTTCTTTTCATCTTGCTAATGCTCTTCCCCTCATAAGTGATTTCCCCTTGAGTAGGCTCCAATAGTCTTAGAATGGTTCTTCCTGTTGTGGATTTTCCGGAACCACTTTCTCCAACTAATCCCAGGGTTTCTCCCTTATACAAATCAAAGCTTACATCTTCCACAGCCCTTATTTGCACTTTGCTTTTTTGCAGAACACCTCCCTTTAGGGGGAAATATTTTTTTAAATTTTTTACTTCTAATACCTTTTCCATCATTCAACACCTCCTTGACTCTCGGCACTAAAGCAGCTGACAAGATGTCCCTCCCCTATTTGTACCAGATTAGGATTTTCATGATAACACCGATCTTTGGCCTTTTCACATCTTGGAGCAAATCGACAACCCTCTGGGAAGTCCTTTGGAGGAGGGACAGTTCCCCTGATGGTGTGCAAACGGCTCCTCATATCATTTAAAGCCGGCAGGGATTGTAATAAGCCTACAGTATAGGGATGTTGGGGATTGTCATATAAGCTATAGACATCTGCCTTTTCCACAACACGACCTGCGTACATCACAATCACGCGATCACACATCTCAGCCACCACCCCTAAATCATGGGTAATCAAAAGGATAGAGGCATCGCTTTTATCCCTTAGTTCTTTGATTAAATCAAGAATCTGAGCCTGAATGGTCACATCCAAGGCGGTGGTAGGTTCATCAGCAATCAAAAGCTTTGGGTTGCAGGCCATGGCCATAGCAATCATTACCCTCTGTCTCATCCCTCCAGAAAGCTCATGGGGATATTGCTTAATCACTTTCTCTGGGGAAGGGATAGAAACCAGTTTTAATTTTTCTATAGTAGCTTCCATAGCTTCTTTTTTCGTCCTATTGCTATGCAAAAGCAGCATTTCAGAAATCTGGTCACCAATGGTAAAAACAGGATTAAGGGAGGTCATGGGTTCTTGAAAAATCATGCCAATTTCGCTACCCCGTATCTTAGCCATTGTTCCTTCAGGAATTTTTAACAAATCCTCATCCTTAAATAAAATCTCTCCCTCTGATACCACAGCAGTTTTAGGCAATAATCCCATTACTGAAAGGGACGTGATACTTTTTCCACAGCCTGATTCCCCTACTAGCCCCACAATCTCACCTTTATTTATAGAAAAGCTGATATGATCAATGACATTCACCAATTCATTTTCAACCTTAAAGTTTAATGCAAAATTCTTTACCTGTAGTAATTGATTTTCTTCCTTCACTCTTTAACACCTCTCTTATAAATTAATTAAAACCCTCTATCCAAGAGCCAAAGGAAAATTAGCGATCAGATAAATATGCATTTTCCCTATTGGGGCTTTTAATGAGCAATTCCCGTGCCAAGATGTCCAAAATCTTATTTTTTTGCCTAATAAAAATAAAATTCCAAATAAAAAAAACACCAAACTCCTTATTTTAAAAGGGTTTAGGTGTTTATAATCTTTTATATTTATTTTTTCTTTAGAAATGATGAAAACGAAATGCATTTTTTGAATTTTCATTTATTTATATTTATTCAATAAGTTTTATTTTTATTAGGTTCTTTTTAGTTGTTTATCCAATCAAATATCGTCCAATTAACAACCTAATTCTTGTTGTCCCAATCCGTTAAAAAATGTCTCCCCTTTTCAGTAATCATGCTTCCTTGTTTCGTACTTCTTACTTTCACAAAGCCTATTTTTTCTAAATCCTTTAATCTAAGCCTTACCTGCTGAGGGGATAAATCTATTCTAATGCTTTTTAAAATCTCGGATATTTTATTCCTTCCTAATTTCATTCCCAATTCTTTGGTATTATCCAACACCTTTAACACGGCTATATAGTCTTTCATATCCTCTAAGGGCAATAAATTAAAATCAATTTCTCCTGGGGGAGAGCCCTCTCCCTTGCTGTATTGATCAATCCCATCGATAAAATCTCCGGGGAGATCCTCCTTACTTACCCATTCACTTTCCACAATATTGTCAATAAAATAAATTAGATTTTCCAATTCCCGAATATTTCCCGGCCATGAATATTTCAAAAATATTTCTTCTACTTCTTTCGTTAACTTTTTATTGCTTCCCAAATTTTTAAAAAAGTATTTTGCCAATAGGGAAATATCCTCTTTTCTTTCCTGAAGGGTGGGGACATTTAGATACAGGACCTTTAATCTATAATATAAATCCTTTCTGAATTTTTGCTGTTCTACAAGTTCTAATAGATTTTTATTTGTAGCAGCAATTACCCTGACATCTATGGGGATAATCTTAGAACCTCCTACCCTCATAATTTCTTTTTCCTGTAACACACGCAAAAGTCGTATTTGTATCTGCGGTGAAGTATCTCCTATTTCATCAATAAAAATTGTCCCCTTGTCAGCCTGTTCAAATAAACCTGCTCTTCCTCCCTTAGAGGCTCCCGTAAAAGCTCCTTCTTCATAGCCAAATAATTGGCTCTCCAGTAAGCTCTCTGAAATAGCTGCAAAGTTTACAGCTACAAAGGGTTCATTTTTCCTCATAGAATTTTTATGAATAGCCTGGGCAAAAATTTCTTTACCCGTACCATCCTGTCCTTGAATGAGTACCGTCAGGTCGCTTTTAGCCACTTTTTTAGCAATATTAATTTGTTCAATTAATTTTTTACTTACTCCTACTAGATCATTGAAATTATATTTTGCCACAAAACCTTTTTTAAATAGCTTCTGTCTTACCTCTTTTTCAAGATTTTGAATATGCACAATCTCTTGAAGACCTAGGACATATCCCTTTAGGATACTTCCCTGATACAATAGGGTCTTATTTAACATAAACTTCTTGTTATTTATATCAACAATCTCATGATCTATATATTCTAAACTCAATATACTATCGATTATCTTTTTGTTTGAAATAATTTCTACAATATTTCTTGAAAGCATTTTTGTTTGTTCATACCCTAAAAGCTTGGCAAATTTTTCATTCACAAAGAAGAGATTTCCACTTACATCTAAGGCCGCTATCCCATCATTGGTTACCTCAAAGGTTGCCTTCAATATTTTATTAGTTTCAATATTATACCGATTTGCCTGGACCATTTCCTTAGAATACCTCTCGGATAATATCTGAATATCCTTCAAGGGTAGATTTAATTGAAGGAATATTTCGATAATTGAAGATATATCAATAATTCTTACTCCGATATCAATAATTCTCTTTACTCCAGGGGGAACTAGGTGAGTGCCTCCTGGAGTAACTGCTATATCTACGATTTCTGCGTCGCATCCTGGATAGTAGGGGATAAAATTGATATGATCAATGCCTACTTTTTTCAATTCATGGATGGTTTCCTTGGCAGTAAAAAGTTGATTGTTGACTAAGAATACCCTTTGTCCTGTATTGATGCTAATGACCTCAGTAATGTTCTTTAGATTAATAGTTCTCCTGACAGGAATAATAGGAATTGTCTTGGTGATTTTTTCTTTAATGGTTTGTACGAGGTGTCTACTTGTGCAAACCATAAGGTCTAATCCTTCGGTGGGAATGACTTCCTTTTCATCTAAAAGAATAGGAACAACTTCCACTTCTTTTTGGAAAACTTCATTTAATTGCTCTGTTAAAGCGATATTTACACTATAATCCATAGAAATCATGGCAATTTTTTTCCTATTCTCCATCATTCTCCCCCCTCTTTATTAACTTATATTTTTGTATATCCTTATAATACAACATCTCTTTTCCCATGGATTTGCTTTATTTTCATCAATATCCCAGTTCTTGATTGACAAGAATGACATGAATTCTATCGGCTTCCAATTGTCTTTTAATCAATACATATTCATTACAAATCCGATCTGCACTATGACAATCTCCACAATAGCCAGTCTTGGTACAAGGGGTGGTTTTATTTAGTCTCTTGTTGTTGGCGGGACCAGAAATAGATTTATTTCTTTCAACAGCTTCCTCTACATTCTTTACAATTTTATTTATCCCCGCTACTACAATGACCTTATCTGGACCGTAGATCATAGCAGCTACCCTATTGCCTCTTCCATCTACATTATAAAGTTCTCCTTGTTCTGTAATGGCATTACTGCTGGTGAGATAGGCATCGGCAAAAAAGCTTTTGCGATAGATGTCTTTGATCTCCTTAGGGGTTAACTCTGGTGCATATCTATCTAGATATTCATACTCTCCCTTTTTTAGGATATCCAGGGCACCTATTTCAGATAAAGTAGCAGAGCCCCCTACCGAAACGACATCCCCTTCCTTTAAAAGAGATCTTATTTTTTCTAAGGCCTCCTTCTCATCCTGTACGTAGTACCCCTTCATATTATTTTTTTCAAGGTTTTTTAGGGTTCTTTCCACTTTTTTACTTCTAACAAATTGCAAATTGCTATCCATGTACAATCCCTCCTAATCAATCTCACTCTATTCATAGATCTATTATAATATATAAAAAGAAAAATAGTAGGTGGGTCTTTGATCTCCCGATGTTTTTTCTTTATTTAATTCCCATCAAATGATTAAAATTTAATCATTTTAAGCTAAAAATAAAACCTGAATCTTATTTATTGTTGTTTTCTTGAGGACAAAGTTTTTGTTGGGTAGCTACATTGATATAGCCTTGTATATCTCGTCTCTTTTCCCTATCTAATATTCTATAAGCCTGGAGAAGATATTCCTCTTCATTATTAAATAGCAATGGTGGAGAGGTTTCTTTAACCACCTCATCCATATATGTTGTTATAGGTGGTTCACCAGTAAGAAGCCAGTCAATAGATACATTAAACAATTTTTTAAAGGCAATAAGAGAATGGGCAGATGGTGCAAATTTATCATTTTCCAATTCACTTAAATTTCCTGTAGATATTCCGGTTTTTTCTTTTACATTCATTAAAGACAATTTATTCATTTTTCTAGCATAGCGAATCCTTTTCCCTATGGTATCCAAAATGTTCACCTCCGAATTCTCTGAAAAAAGAGATCTTGTCAAGAATAGGTTGACTTTCTCTGATATCCGATATAATATAGTGGTACAGATTAATTATTAAGCATTTATTAATGTTGATATTGTACCATAAATTTCGGATAAAAGAGAATAAATATTTATCAAAGGTGGATGAATGGGGATGAGAAAAAGAAAACTTACTCCTTTTGGATTACGAGTAAAAAATAGGCTAGCGGACTTAAACATGTCTCAGAAAGTACTGGCAGAAAAATTAGGTACTTCTGATGTTTACCTAAGTATGATTTTATATGGAGAGCGATCAGGGGATATGTATATTGAAAATATTAAGCTTTTTTTAAATATTGAAGACGATTGTTTTAAAGCCTAAGCACAATAAATAAAGTCTTCTTTTC
Organism: Irregularibacter muris; assembly: GCF_024622505.1. NCBI lineage: Bacteria > Bacillati > Bacillota > Clostridia > Eubacteriales > Eubacteriaceae > Irregularibacter > Irregularibacter muris. The sequence goes on along the minus strand of NZ_JANKAS010000008.1, from coordinate 94,027 downwards.
GCTCTAATGATATTCTGGACTATTCTAGAGATATAATAGCTAGTCCACTCTACTATTTTTTAGGAGGCTAGTATGAATGAATAACGCTAAAGCAATAACCTTAAAACATCAATTAGATACAATCCGCTGTAAATTAGAAAATATTCTCTGTGAAGGAGAAATAAGCTCAGAAGAAGTTTGCAATATGAGTAGAACTCTTGATCAATTTATTGTAATTTATCAAAGACTAATGCTTGAAAAGAAATAAGTGCTATTATTGAGGATAAAAGCTCCCTGATGGGAGCTTTTTCTATATCAAAGAGACAGTAGGATAAAGGCTACCAATATAGAACCCAACACCGATACGATTATTCCCCCCTTATACCAACCATAGATAAAGGCAAAGGCTATTCCTCCTAGGGAAGCCATAGGTATTTTGGGGGTGGCTGTAAAAACTCCTGGGATAATGAGCGCCCCCAAAGCCGTACAGGGGATATATTTTAAAAACTCATGTAATCTAGGAGGCAACTCCCTTTTGGATATCATGGCAAGGGGCAAGTATCTAGGTATATAGGTAACTAAGGCCATAGCTAAAATAAGAAATAAATAATTACTCATAGGATGCCTCCTTTCTTTCAAATAAATATACTCCTATAAGGGAAACCAATAGAATAGATAAAACAATATTCCATCCTTGAGGTAAGATTTCCAAATAGGAAAGCAAGGTATTTACCATACCTGAAAGAATAGCTAAAAAAGCAATCTTTTTAGACTTTTTCGCTTCAGGGATTAAAATAGCTACAAACATGGCATATAAGCCCACTCCCATACTAGCTTGAATGGTCTCCGGCAATACTGCTCCAAGAAGATACCCCAATACCGTTCCCCCTACCCATGATAGATAAGAGATCATCTGCAGAGTGAGTATATATTCTCGACTAAGTTCTCCCTCTTTAAAGGAAATCACTGAAAAGGCTTCATCGGTTATCCCAAAGGCCAATAAGGGGAGCCATTTTTTCCCACACTTTGGTATTCTCCCCGCTAGAGAAGCACTCATGAGAAAATGTCTAAAATTAACCAATAGAGTGGTTAAGATAATTTCTCCTAAGCCCACTCCTGCATTTAATAAATTCAGTGCCATGAACTGACTGGCTCCCGCAAAAACCATGACTGAAAATAAAAAGCTATCCAAAAACCCTATACCGGACGTCTTAGATAATATGCCAAAGGCCATAGCTATAGGGATATAACCAATAACGATAGGCAATCCATCCACCAATCCTTTTTTTATTTCTTCCTTTTGTGCTAATTTCCTTGCCATAATCTGTCTCTCCATTCTTTCTTGTGTATACTGTATCTTGCTCTTGAATATTAGTAGCTATTATAGTGCTTCAGTCTTTGATTGTCAATATAGTATAAATATTCTGTCACCTTTCTTTATTGGAAAGATACAAAAAACCCCCTTAATCAATAAAAGCTTTTGTAATTATTTCTAATCCAACGAAATAATCTTTATTATATGATCTTTTATTCTAAAATAAGAAAATTGGTCTTGCTGGCAAAAGATCAAGCTTTCCCATTTTGCTGAAGCAGCTTTGCTGCTATTCTCGTGTGAAGGAGATTTAAAATGTTTAAAATAAAATATAGAAAAGAGAGAATCATTCTTCTCTCTCTATTGTTCCTTATAGGTTTATTTATCTTTTTCAGTCTTAAAAGTCCTCCCCAGGAGATCGTAGATTCCCAAATCCTAGAAAAGAAAATATTATCCCTAGGTGAACTAACCACTTTAAAATATCAGTATAAAAATATTATCTCCTATGAAGATTCTAAACAATTAAAGGGATTAGAACTCCCCTTTACCACAAAATCTTTTTTGATTGTTTATGAGGGATATATTAAGGCAGGGGTGGATCTAAAAAATATAGATATTCGCATATCCCAGGAAAATCAGATTGTCTTGACACTCCCCAGCGCCCAATTTACTGATAATGTCATCAACGAAGAAGATGTCGTGGTCTATGATGAAAAGTCAGGATTATTCAATAAGATAAAAATTCAAGAGGTCTTTGAAAGACTCGAAAAAGAAAAGAAAAAAATGGAGGAGGAATTACAGGAAAAAGGATTTTTATTGGAAGCCAATGCACAAGCCGAAAAACTTCTCCTAGCCCTGCTAAAAGAAATGGGATTTAATGATATTGATATGAAATTTAAACCTTCTCATTAAAATCCCAAGAGACTACTGATCAAAATCATCAGTAGTCTCTTGGGATATAGAAAATCTCTTATGGAAAAGAATAAGCACTCATAGTTCTTCTTTTACCGCTCATCATTCATTTAGCCTTTATTCCATCCTCTAAAAAGCAAAATTTCCATTTTTAAAGACTTGTATTTCTTTCCCCTCCTGGGTCACGCCTATAATTTCAAGGTCCTTAGTCCCCACCATAAAGTCTTCATGGGTTAGGGAGTCATTGACCCCCGCTTTTTCCAATTCCTCTGGAGTCATATTTTCCCCATTTTTTACACATACGGGATAGGCTTTTCCAATGGCTAAATGACAAGAAGCATTCTCGTCAAATAGGGTATTATAAAATAAGATGTTAGAATTAGAAATAGGAGAATCATAGGGTACTAGGGCGACTTCCCCAAGATAATGGGAGCCTTGGTCGGTTTCTATTAGGGTCTTTAAGGTTTCATAGCCCTCTTGGGCATCAAATTCTACGATTTTTCCATCTTTAAAAGTTAAGGTAAAGTTCTCGATTAAATTTCCATTATAATTTAGAGGCTTGGAACTAACTACCTTTCCATTTACGCCTGTCTTTTTAGGCAATGTAAATACTTCCTCGGTAGGCATGTTGGCGATAAATTCTACTCCCTTGGGCGTAAATTCTGACCCTCCTAACCATAAATGATTTTCAGGTAGTTCAATGGTCAAATCTGTACCTAAAGAGTTTTTGTAATGAAGAGTCTTAAAGTTGTGCTTATTTAAAATCTCCATATGTCTTTTTAGGCTAGCAAGATGTTCTTCCCAAGCGGCTACTGGATCTTCTTTGTCCACTCGTACAGTTTTAAATATGGTGTCCCATAGTTTTTCTATCGCTTCTTCTCCCTTTAATTCTGGGAAAACTTTTTCTGCCCAAGACTTAGTGGGGATAGAGGCTACACACCAAGTGTTTTTATTGGCCATGAGATTTTCCTGATGCTCTTTTAAAGCTATACTAGCTGTTTTACTTGCTGTGGCCATTCTTTGGGGATCTACATCCTTCATTAGCTCTGGATCAGAGGCGGCAATGCTTAAAAAAGCGGCACCCTGTCTAGAATAGTCCAAGAACATATCCTTTCTCCATTGGGGAAATTCTTCAAATACCTTTTCAGGAGCATGTAAATATTTTACCTTAGAAAACTTTTCATCATTCCAATTGATTACGACATCGTGGGCGCCCTCTTTATAGGCAATCTCTGCTACTACTCTTGTAAAATCAGCACATTCTACTGGGGAGCCAATAACAAGAATTTGATCCTTTTGGAGATTTAGCCCCTTTTTCACTAGCAAGCGGGCATATTTTTTTAATAATTCTTCTTTCAATTTGTTCACTCCTATCTTTGATATTTATTGCCTTATATTATGTATTTTGGGATAAGAGATCTCATCCCTCCTATCCCTTATCCCAGTTTTTAAGCTTCCTTGATAATCTCCAACACCAACTTAGAGATATTCACTAAATCCTCTATACTGATATATTCCTCTAGGGTATGGGGTTTTCTTTCCCCTGTACCTAGATTTACAGCCTTTATTCCCTTGGTATTAATCACATTGGTGTCACTGCCACCCCCTGTTTTTGCAGTGTGGGGTTTGATCTTTAAATTCTCACAGGCTTTCTTTACAAGAGTTACAATTTCATCATTTTCTTCTACTTTAAAAGCCCCATACTGTCTTTCTCTTTTGATTTCTGCCTTTGCACCAAATTCTTTGGCCGTCTCTTCAAAGCACTTCACCATATGGTCAGTTTGTCTGTCTAATTTTTCATCATTTAAACTTCTGGCCTCTGCCTGAAGGATCACCTCAGGAGCTACAACGTTGGTAGCTATTCCCCCTTGGATGGTACCAATATTGGCCGTGGTATCCTCATCTATTCTTAGCAAGTTCATTTTGCTAATCGCATGGGCGGCTACATGAATAGCACTTATCCCCTCCTCTGGGGACACTCCTGCATGGGCAGGCTTTCCTATGATTTTCACCTCAAATTGATCCTGGGCAGGGCCTTGGACAATAATCTCTCCTGGAGATCCTCCACTATCGAGTACAATGGCTCTTTTTGATTGAATTTGACTATAATCTAAGTACTTTGCTCCGTAAAGTCCTCCTTCTTCACTTATGCTCAACAGGATTTCAATGGGGCCATGATCTATATTATTCTCTTTTATGGTTTTTAATGCTTCTACTATTGCCGCTATCCCTGCCTTATCATCAGCACCTAGTATGGTGGTACCATCAGAATAAATAACTCCATCTCTACACACAGGCTTTATACCCTCACCAGGGGAAACGGTATCCATGTGGCAACTAAATAATATAGGCTCTACATCCTTATTGCCAGTCAGTTTTGCAATGACATTGCCGCTATCACTGCCACACTTTTCTCCTACATTATCTATGTAAACCTCAAGTCCCAGGGATCTTAATTCCTTAGTAATAAAATCTGCAAATTGCTTTTCTTTTTTTGTTGGGCTATCAATTTGCACATATTTCATAAACTCTTGTACAATTCTTTCTTCATTTATCATATTCTTCCTCCTTGTTCATAATTTTCCTTCTTAGTATTCTTCTTATTATAATATTTATCACACAAAAAGTAAAAGAAGCAGCAATGCTGCCTCCTCTAGCAAGTCTAGGTTTTCCACCCTTATGACAAAAGACAGGATTCTAGTGCGGTTTCCTAATACGGTAGGGGCAATTCCCCTCCACAGCTCTCTTGTTTTATTCCATAGGAAAGCAGAATTTTTCTATGGAATAAAACAAGGCACCCTAGTATTCTAGGGTGCTTAAAATAATTTTTGAACTTTTATAGATTGATAAAGGCATTGGGTCCTATGGGGAAACCTAGTACATACCAAAGGGCCAGCAAGAATATCCAACCCACTAAAAATATTAATGAGTAAGGTAACATGGTAGAAATCAGTGTGCCTATACCAGAATCTTCATCATATTTTTGGGCAAATACCACAATAACTGCAAAGTAGGACATCAAAGGAGATATAATATTTGTTGTAGAATCCCCTATACGATAGGCCAACTGAGTAAATTCTGGTGTAAAACCTAATTGATATAACATAGGAACAAAAACCGGTGCCATAATGCCCCATTTAGCAGAGGCTGATCCTATAAATAGATTGATAAAGGCGGCTACAAGAATGAAGGCAATAACCAGTGGGAACCCTGTAAAGCCTATCCCCTTTAGAAACTCTGCCCCACTTACTGCCAATACTGTTCCTAAATTGGTATAGGAGAAATATTGAATAAACTGAGCAGCAAAGAAGGATAGTACCAAATACCCTCCCATAGTGGCCATAGATTTTGACATTGCCTGTACCACATCTTTGTCGTTTTTGATGCTTCCTGAAACCACGCCATAAACTAAACCAGGAATGAGGAAAAATAGCATAATCATGGGAACTAACCCATCATGAATAAAGGCATCTAGATTTCCTTCCACCTTTAATATGGCATTTTGAGGAAGGGTTAAAAATAACAATAGAGCAATAAATAGTAAGAGAGAAATACCTGCTGCTACCAGCCCTCTTTTTTCCTCTTTAGTAACTTCCATGGATTCATTAGGGTCTATCCCTCGATATTCTCCTAATCTTGGCTCTACAATCTTTTCAGTAACCAAAGTCCCTAAAATGGTGATGAGGAAAGTTGATACAAATAAAAAGTAAAAATTAGCAGTGGGTAAAATTGTAGCATCTATTCCCCCAGCATTTAAGGCTTCATTTGTTATTCCAGCCAACATAGGATCTAATGTTCCTAATAATAAATTGGCTGAAAATCCTCCTGAAACTCCTGCAAAGGCAGCAGCTAAACCAGCTATGGGATGCCTTTTAAAGCCTAAAAACACAAGGGCTCCTAGGGGAACCAGTACCACATAACCTGCATCAGATGCGATATTGGACATTACCCCAGCAAAAACTACCACTGCTGTAATCAATCCTTTAGGTGTACTGAGTACCAATCTTTTTAATGCAGCATTAATCAGTCCCGTTCCTTCCGCCACTCCTACCCCAAGCATAGCTACCAATACTGTACCCAGTGGTGCAAAACTAGTAAAATTTGAGACCGCAGTATTAATCATATATCTTAAACCTTCAGCATTCATCAAAGATATTGCAGATAGGGTTTGTTCACTTTTGGATTTAGCATCATAAAAACTTACCTTTACTCCTGCTCTGTAGGAAATTTCTGAAATTACAATAACCAAAAGTGCAAAGAGAATAAAAATAGTCACTGGATGGGGTAGTTTATTTCCTGCTGTTTCTACGACGTTTAAAAATCTATTGAATAATCCATTTTTTTTCTTTGTTTGAACCTTTTTCAATTGTCTCTCTCCTTTCATTTTTTGAGTGCTAAAGCAGAGGGGCAAAGCATTAACTTTTTTATTATATCAAATTTTGTCGATTTTTGTCTATCACTTTTCTGATTTACATATTCTTCCTCTTTCTCCCTTATTCTTTCTTAAATTTTTGATTTTGCCAAGGCCTTTGGTTTTACTTTATAGCCCACTTAGCATATAATAGATAGTAATGATAAATACAAGGAGGAAAATTATTTTAATGTCATTAAAAAGTGGAGAAGTTGTAAAAGGTGTAGTTTCTGGAATTACCAAGTATGGAGCTTTTATTAAACTTGCAGAGGACAAAATAGGTTTATGCCATATTTCAGAGATATCAAACGAATATGTAAAAGACGTCAATGATTATTTAAAGGAAGGACAAGAAATCAGCGTAAAAATTCTTAGGGTGAAAGAGGATAATAAAATAGAACTTTCTATTAAGGCCTTGGAAAAAAAGCCTAGCCAACAAAATAGAAGCTTCACTTCAAATAAGCCCAAACCCAAACCTAAGCCTAAAGAGTCCTTCGAAAATATGTTAACTGATTTTCTTAAAAATAGTGACGAAAGAATTAAAAGTTTAAAACAGCGGGAAATGAAATTTTAATTTGTTCATAAACTTTCAAATATAAAAAGCGGCTATGGCCGTTGCAGGTTGTTGAAAAAGTCCAGTTTTGTGTCATTCTGAAGGTAGCGGAGTGAAGAATCTTAAACCAGCTTAAATGCTAGATTCTTCCCTATGCTCACAATGACAAATTCAGGTGTTTTCCTTTATCTATGGTTTTCAACAGTCTCAAAAAAAAGAATGGAGATATCTCCATTCTTTTTTTGAACTTGAGCAGCGTTAGTCGCTTTTTTTGTTTTTCTCTTGTTTTTATCATTTCATGCTTCTACTTCAATTGAAGTTTCCCTTTCCCTAACCCCAATATCTGTTCTATAAGTCTTGCATGTATTTCAGGATTAGTCACTCCTTCAATATATAAATCCCCAAGCCCTCGTATAATAATTTTTAGCATATATTCTGGATAGGAAATATTGATTATGCCATGATTCATACCCAAGGTAATTAAATCCGTGGCATGAATTAATGCTATTTCAGACAATCTATTTCTTATTAAACTGAATATTCCTGGGTTCTCGAGGGATAGAGAAAATATCCCAGGGTGTTTTTGTATAGAGTCAAAATAAAGGTGGAAGATGGCTGTCAGTTTAGAATAAAAGTCCAACTCCTCATTCTTCATGATCTCTTCCAATCCTTCTCCTATTCCTAAAATAAATTGCTCTATGACGCTTTCTACTAGCTGATTCTTGGAGGAAAAATAGTAATAAATCAAGCCCTTAGCAACGCCTACTTCCTTTGCTATTTCGCTTATAGAAGTCTTATGAATGCCTTTCTCCTCAAATAATTTCTTAGCCCTATCAATAATTTCCTGTTTCCGTATTTCAGGATCCTTAGTAATCCGCATGTTTCTCCTCCTATTCAACAGATTTAAGGGATTCTACCATATTCACTTTTTTCAGCTTATCGTACATAAAATAATTGACCAGTATGGAAAACAGCATAGTGAGTATAGCCGCAATTCCATAACTAATCGGATGAATATTTTTCCCAAACATCATGGCATCAACTTCCATGGTGGTCATGACATAGCGGTGAAATAGGAATCCTAAAACCAACCCTACTAAAGTGCCTATAATGGTCAGAATAATATTTTCCCTATAGACATAAGAGGATACTTCCTTATCCCGAAAGCCCAATACTTTGATGGTGGCTATTTCTCTAATTCTTTCGGTGATATTGATATTGGTGAGGTTAAATAATACCACAAAGGCTAGGGCTCCTGCTGAAATGGCTAAGAGCACCACCACGAAATTCAAACTCTTTAGGACTTTCCCAAATTCATCTGCTATTTTTTCGGTAAACACAACCCCTAAAACTTCCCCATGCTCCATGAGACCTTCTTTAAATTGTCCATGGTGTAATTCCTCCATGTCCTGAACATTAAATACAATGGAATTGTATTGGGGGTTTTTCAGGGTAATTTCGTCATAATATTCTGGTGTCATATAGATATAGTGGGATAGATAATTTTCCACGATGGCCCCTACTTCTATTTCATAGGTATTGTTGTGGGCATCTCTATATTTGAAGCTATCTCCTACTTTCACCTTCAAAAGCTCTGAGAGTTTTTCTGTAATGACTGCACTATCTGATTTTAATTCAACCTTTTCCTTAGACACTCTTTCATGGAGATCAAAAAATTCTTCTAGAGCCTTTGGATGTTCTGGGACCAATAAGTTGGCTTCATAGGTTCTGCTGGACCCTGGAGTTAAGGCATTGACACTTTCGGTTAAGGTGCTCATATCCCTTTCTATTTCTTGTCTACTTGAAACAATCGTTTTTAGCCTCTCCTCTGGAAAATCTTTATCCCTATCCAGCATAATTTGACCGTCATAAATAAAGATGTCTTCAAACTGTTTTCCCATAATGGCATTCACGGAATCTCGAATTCCTAAACCTGTCACTAGAAGGGCAGTACAACCAGCAATGCCAATAACGGTCATAAAAAATCTTCTTTTGTACCGAAAAATATTCCTAGCAGTTACCTTATGGGAAAAGGATAGCCTCTTCCACAGAGGAGTTATTCTTTCTAAAAGTATTCTTTTCCCTGGTTTAGGCGCTTTGGGCTGCATAAGTATTGCAGGGGTGGAGCGAAGCTCCTGCAATGTGGCAAGCAACGAAGCCGATACCGTGGTCACTACGGCCATGAGTAGGGAAAGAATAGAATAATTCAAATGGAAAGGGGTTAGCCTTTCCGGAATATTATACATGGTTTTATAGGCAAACATAATGGCATTGGGAAAAAGTCTAAAGCCTATACTCAGGCCCAATAGGGCACCTACTAAACTGGCTAACAAAGCGTAAATTAAATATTTTGAGGATATGGTTAAGGTATTATATCCTAAGGCTTTTAAGATGCCGATTTGTGCTCTTTCCTCTTCAATCATCCTTGTCATGGTGGTCAAACATACCAAAGCCGCCACGAGAAAGAAAAATAAAGGAAATACCTTGGCCAATGCACCAATCCTTTGGGCATCATCACCATAGGTAGAATATCCAGGATTGCCCTCTCGACTGATGACAAACCATTCCTCTGGAATTTCTCCTATTTGTCTTTGGGCGTCCTTTATTTCAATTTCAGCCTCTTTTATTTTTTTTAGGGCATCAGCCTTTTCTTTTTCATAGGTGCTTCTCCCTTTAGCAAGTTCTTTCTTGCCTTGTTGTAATTCCTTTTTCCCCTCTTCTAGGGAGCTTTGCAAGTCCTTCTCTCCCTGAGTAAGAGCTTTTTCCCCATTGCTTATCTCTTTTTCATTGGCTGTTATCTCTGCTTTGGCTTGGTCCAATTGGGCCTTTCCCTGATCTATCTGGATTTTGGCTTCCTCCAACTCCTTTAGACCCTCTTGATACTTTGCCATCCCTACCTGATAGCTTTTCTGACCCCCTTGGTGATTTTCTTTCATTGTTGAAAGGGCATTATCTAGAACTCCCCGGATTTTAAGTCCTAGAAACCTATCTCCAGGGTCAAAATTCTCTTTGATGTACTGGGCAGTATCTGGGGAAAGCACACCAATACTTCCTATGAGATTGGTAAATTCCTCCTCGGTCATTGCTCCCATAGACACATTATCCCTAATATCCTGAAGTCCTTGTATGGCTTCCTGGAGGCTATTTAATTGTTGTTTTGCTCTATCCAATGCTGCCTTCGATTGGGTAAGTTTTTCTTGATTTTCAGTATAAAGACGATGGCCCTCTTCCCATTGATTATAGCTTTCTTGATATTGGGCTTTCCCCTTCTCTAATTCTTTTTTCCCCTTTTCTAATTGGGCTTTTTTCTCCTGCAATTCTTTTTGGTATTTCCCTTCATTTTCTTTAAGCTCTTGTTCTCCCTTGGCAATCTCTTTTTCGGCATCCTGTAGCTTTTTTTCTGCTTTAGCTAGTTCATTTTCTGTTTTTATTTTATTTTCTTCTAATTCTTTTTTCCCTTTATTTAGCTCCTCTTTAAGTTCTTTGGTCTCCTCTTTCATAGAGACCATACCGATATCCTTTAAAGAGTTCTCAATGGGTTTAATATGATGGTCATACTCCTTTGTATAGGCGGAAAGATTTTTAGATTCTTTGGTGGCAATAAAAAGATCTGTTACTTTTTCCATAGTAAAGTCTTCTTGAGGAATATAGGCATAATAATCTATAGAGCCATCTCCCATGTTGGTCTGGCCTCTTTCAAAGTTAATATATAGGGGGGATTGGACAATTCCCACCACCTTATATTTCTCCTTTTTTAGGAAATCTTCTCTTTTCTCTCCCTTGGGTAATGAAGAGGTGATTTCACTCCCCAACTTGATTTCCTCAGGTACATTATGACTATGATCTATAGCAATTTCTCCTGATTTTTCAGGCATTCTACCCTCAATAATCCTAGGGATATTCAGGGCATCATGATTTGTTCCATGATGATAACTCAAGAGCTTTACTGTAGAAGTGTTGCCTTCCTTGGAAGTAAGAAAAAGATCCTTGGTGTACGCTCCTTGTACCTTTTCTATTCCCTCTATTGTTTCTACCTTTTGGATATCTTCCTCCTTAAACCCTGTGGGAGATATCACTTTAAAGTCAGATAATCTATGCTCTTTATAGTATTTATCTGCGGATAAAACCATATCTGGTTCACCAGCATTAATCCCCGCAAAAAAAGCTACTCCTATGGTAATAATAACAAGAATAGATAAAAACCTTGCCTTACTTTTGTATATGGATCTTATTAGGTCCTTGTAAAAGGATTTTTTCTTCATCACCACTCAATCCTTTCCACAGAGACTGGATTTTCATTGACAATAAATTCCGCCACCTTTCCATTTCTCATGCGGATAATCTTATCTGCCATGCCTGTAAGGGCAGAATTGTGGGTAATGACCACTACCGTCATACCCGTAGATCTGCAAGTATCCTGAAGGAGTTTTAAAATAGACTTACCGGTTTGGTCATCCAAAGCTCCTGTAGGTTCATCACAAAGTAATAGTTTTGGGTTTTTTGCCAAAGCCCTAGCAATGGCTACTCTTTGCTGTTCTCCTCCTGAAAGCTGGGAAGGAAAGTTATTCATTCTATCCTTAAGGCCCACCATCTCCATAACTTTCTCCACCTCTAGAGGATCTTTACTGATTTGGGAGGCCAGCTCCACATTTTCTTTGGCTGTAAGGTTTTGCACTAGATTATAAAACTGAAAAACAAATCCAATATCATATCTTCGATATTCTGTTAGCATCTTACTACTATAGCCACTAATATCCCTTCCATCTACTGTAATGATCCCTTCATCTAGGGAATCCATACCTCCAAGGATGTTTAGCACTGTAGTTTTGCCCGCACCCGAAGGCCCTACCACAACAGCAAAGTCTCCTTGTTCAATTTCAAAGTCCACTCCATCCACTGCGGTAATGATGACTTCCCCCATTTTATATCTCTTCTTTACTTTTTCTAATTTTATATAACTCACGATCTTCACCTTTTTCATTATTTTATACCCTTATTTTATCACTGACTGACTGTAAGTCAATAATCTATATTTAAAAGTTTTATGTATCTTATAGGACAATCATCTCCGGTTATCCCTTACAGTATTTTATAGGGCTACAATATATTTCACCAAAAAAATTAAGAGGCTGCTAAAGGGCATCCTCTTAATACAATTTATTTTTTATTCTTAATGACAATTCCCGTTAGGGTAATCAAAGCACCTGTAATATAGAAAAATGCTGTGGGCATTCCACCGGTTTTGGGAAGTTTAGGCCCTGAGGGTGAATCTTCCTCATCAATCATGCCATGGCTTTGGGCTATAAAAGTCCATTGATTCCTATGACTTACTCCCATAAATTCATTGCCAGTATCTGCCCCCGGAAGATGAACGACAGCCTCCATCTCCCGAACCTCTCCAGGTTTAATTTTTCCCAAACTTATATTTTTGCCACTGGCAAAATTCATCATAGGACCAGTATATATCTCTCGATTTCCCAAAGTGATGGTCATGAATAATTTTTTATACAGATCTGCCTCTGCTGGAGAAGGTTTCTTGCCCAACCTTTGAATTTTTACAAACAATTCAAAAGAATCCTTGTCATTATTCTTTATGGTCAAATTACTTTTCCTATAATCCCCTGGGCTTAAATTTAATTCCTTGAAGAGATTCTGATCCTTAGGAATTACTTCCAAACCCCTATGGTTTCCAACAATCTGTAATTGATTGCCTGCATAGGCAGGCTGAATGGTTAAAACCAATAAAAATACCATCATCATCAGAAATGACTTTAAAAAAGTAGTTGATTTTATCCGCTTGAATTTCATTTACAACCCTCCTTTGAAAGGGGTTAATCCTGGAGGCAAAGCCTCCAGGAAATGATTATTTGGATATTGCTGTCCAATTTGTCGTATTTACCTTCCACTCTGCTTCAGCAGCATTATTGGTCGCTTGAATAGCTTCTGCTTCAACTTGGATAGTAAATTCTCCCTCTTGATAACTATTATCCATTGCAGCGCCGTTAAAGGTCACATAATCAAGAAGCTTTGTGGTTTGCCCACCTTTGGTAAGAGCTTCCTTATAGTAATACCAATCACCTATTTTTATCCATTTCGTTGTATCAAGGGTTAGTTTAACTACATTTGTATCAAGACCCTCTTTATCCCATGCTGGAGTAAGTTTTACCCTTACATAGGTATTAATGGAGCCTTCACTGGTAACATATACATCCTTGTTATACTCATCCCCTGGAATTACATTTTTTGCTTCTTCTTTATTGAATTCATCGTGCAAAGTGATGGCCACATCCCCAGTTGCAAATGTATTGGTGACAGGATCTGCTGCGTTAGTAAACCATGCTAGGGTAGCCCCTCCAATGGCTAAAACAAGTGCTAAAGCTGAAACCATAAGCATCATTGATTTTCTTTTCATTATAAATTCTCCTCATTTCTTATTCATATTATTTTTCTTTTTCTTTGAAATGCAAAGTGGATTATTGAAGCTCCTATGATTAGGCTAAAAACCACCACACCATAGGCTGATTTTAAAAATTTTAGAAAATATCCTACATAGGGAAGGTGAAATACTACCTTTCCTACGAGTGTCTCCATGGTGACGGCTATTGGATCATCTATATTGTTGGCATCCCCACGGGTAATGAAACTTTGCCCATTTTCTGAAACTTCCCTTACTCGATGGGTCACTAGAGTATTTCCTAATCCCTTAAAGGTAACAATATCCTTGTTTTCAATATTTATGTAATCTGTGTCCCGCACTGCGATTAAGGAACCTACTGGAATAGTGGGCGTCATACTTCCACTGGCTACATAGTAAAATTGATAGCCAAATATAGTTGGATCCTCCCCCCTTATGTGGGCCTGCATCGTTGTAAAGAGTACAAAGATGATCATCAACATTAGGATTATAAAAATAATATTGTTTATGTTTTTACTTACTTTATTCTTTTTTCTCTTCTCCATGCCATTGTCTAACATCCTATCCTCCAACTATGCAATTTTTTAGGATCCTATTTTTTTATTTTATGGAGTAGCTGCCATTAAAGCATCTAATTCTGTTTTGGCTTGCCCATAGTCAACATTTTCACCTTGTACTGCATAGGCAGTAATCTTAATATCAAATGGTTTTAATGTATTGGCATTGGTATTCGATGAGATTTCAACTTTGCTAAATAGTTCTGAAGTATTGTCTTGGGGTTCTACTTTTGTGTTATAGTAGAAAACCCTTTTATTTGAATTTTCTTTTTCCTCCCAAACCCCTCCAGCAAAATCAATGGTGGCAAAATCATCTAGTTGTGAATAATCTGATGATTCACCCTCTATGGTATAGTCTAGCCTAATGGCCAGCCAGACACTTTCTGAATCACTGGCATTTTTTACACTGGGATTCTTAGGAATAATTCGAGATGGGACGATGTTTTGAGCCTTTGTTATCCCAAGATCTGCTAAAGGAATATTTCCTTCCTTTCCTTCATAATCTCGATTATCCCATTTAGGCTCTGCAAGCTGGATGGATATTCCATCACTTACAGTAAAGGTATTGATTTTTGTATCCGATTTTGCAGTAAAATAAGCATAGGTAACTCCTAGCAATAATGCTACACACAGTACAACAGATAGAGTAAAAAGTAAACTCCTCCTATTCATAGCCAATCCTCCTTTTCTTCTTTATTTTCTGCAATCTCCGGTTAATCCAGCAGCCTTCCTATGGCTTCACCCCAAGCATCCTCTAAAGCTCCACCTTCTGCCTGAATAGCATCGGATAGAACTTCTAGGTGGAAGCTATTCCATAGTGCAGAATCTGTCACCTCCACACTCTCAAGCAAAACAGCGGTTAACTTCCCTGGAAAAACAATTGATCTATGGTAAAAATATCCGTTATCGTATATCCAGTTGTCTTTCCATCCATTAACCAGCTTTAATTTTATGGTACCCCCATTATTTGGAGCAGTTATGGTGAGGATATTGCCACTGGGATGAAGGACGATATTCCCGGGTAGGGTTCCCTCATTTGTTCGGAAGGTAGGCACTAACATGACGCGGATGTAGCCTTCTACGCCATGGACATTTTCATCATTTCGTACCCTTACCTCTTTCCTTGTATTTTTACCCTCTGGCGTAAACTCCTTTGTACTTCCTGGGTCCTCACCATTTTCAATAATGGTGGTGGTCAGTACTCCAGGGGTAAACTGGTTACTCTTGGCTCCAGTTTGGGCGGTGAGTAAGGCTAAGGTGGTGCCTGCTATGATTAGAATAACAGCTAAAGACAAGAAAATAGCCCAGACTTTCTTATTCATTAGTTACCACCTCCTGTAAATTTGTTGATTGCCCAGTCTATGCTGGCAAGCCATTTTATTTCCTTTGATTGATTGACAAAGGAAGTCTTGGCATTCACTTTATTTAGATCTCTATTTCCGTTTTTATCCATACCCAGGGTATCATTCACCTTTGTATTTCCTACTGCATCATATTGCCAAGACCAGTCATCTTTTTCAACAACCTCATAATAGCCCTTTGGTAGGGTAATGATTTTCCCATTATTGGAGCCATTGGTCACTCTAATGGTTTCGTAGAAGGTCTTGGCTAGCTTTGTTTTGCCTATATCTTCATATTGTCTTATTTCAAAAACAAAGCTTTGGTCTGGATTCTCTATCCCTTTAATTGTCTTGCTAATGGTCAGAGTGCCTTTTTTTACCTCTATACTATAGGTACCGGTTTTACTCACCTCTGTTGCCTTGGTGCCAATTGCTGGGTGATAGAAATCCTCATCAGGATTTTGGATATAATCCTTTGGTGTAGCTGTTACGACAAGGGTATAGGTGGTTGTATCCCTTGGCTTGGTATCCTTTGTAAAGTTTTCATTCCAATGGATATTTAGCATTTCACTGGGATATTGGTAAGGAATATTGGTAAGATTTTCTGCTGCCATTTCATCCCTGGCCTCATTTTGACTTTTGGGTATGTTTTCTCCTAAGAATACTGTATCGTTGATATTCTTTATATTTAACCTAAAGGGCACATTTACTAATGGATAGGGGAAGCTACCAATGTTTTGATCTCCGCTATATATTGCGGATAGATTTGGAATGTTCGTGGGTACATTGTTGCCCCCTACAAAATTCTCCTTGGGCTTGAGATATAGAGTCCCTTTAAAGCCCTTCCCCTCCTCTAGGGTGCCTGGTTCAATTTTTGCCTTGATCCATTCTATATAAAGAATATTGTTATCTGATTTTATGGTGCCTGCACCACCATCTACTTTAGCCCCAACCTCTAATCTATTGCCCTCGGCATCAACAACATCAAAGCGTGGGTCTATGTAATCCCTTATGGCTACATCCTCTATGGTTTTTCCTGTTTCCTCGGCTATCCTTTGGAAAATATTATTTAGACTATCATTATCCTCAGCAGTAAAGTAGTATTCATACCCATTGGGATTTGTTGCTGTCTGAGAACTATCATTATCACTGGACACCCATGCCATGTAGCGATGAGCATGATTGCTAACATTTGATGGGAAAATACCAATGGTATATAGGGTTGCTCCGCAACCGGGCTCATTATTAGCTGTCCTCGGTAGATCTACACTATTATTTGGTTTATATCCATTAAAACTTACATCACTGTTTATGGTTCTGCCCCGTTGTCCCTTTAGTGCTGCTGCTTGATTTATAGCAGCAGCTGCATACCTATAGCCATCATTATTGTTAAAGCCTTGATTGCCTGGTTCCCCATCAGTAAACATAATCACTACTCGATTTCTATCGGTAGTATTGTCTCCTTGAAAAATATTCTTAGCTAACCCAAGTCCTTTATTGGAATGGGTTGCACCCTCTGCAGTTAAACCATTAATGGCATTGGTAATTGTGGAGTTTACCGAACCCCCATTTTTCACATTCACCAATCCGCTAGTATGGTTTGTTGTCTCACCGCTAAAGGAAACCACGGCAATCTTACTATCAGGGGATTCCTGGGAAACGGTATGGACAAAATGATTTGCTGCATCCTTTAAAGACTGTAATCTGGTTACTTCGGTTCTTGTATAAAAGGGTTTACCAATTGGATTATCTGGAGCAACCCATCGATCAAGAATAGGCCAAATAATCCATTCCCTTACCCCATCAGATCCTGGCGAACTATCATCTCCGTTTTTATCCCAGCTAACAAACTTTCTATTACTGGAAGAGCCATAATACCAACCACCATAATTATAATTAATGGATTGATAACTACCATTTATCTTTATATAATAAGTTTTACTCGTATCTGGAGCATTGGTTATTTCTGTATATATATTCTCTAGTGTCTCAGTCATACTCCCTGACCTATCCAAAACCAAAACAATATCACTGGGTTTGGTTTTATCTACGATTTTTGATTCTGTGGTTGCGGTTAGATCAAGCTGAAATATTTGTCTACCGTCATGGGTATTCTTAAAAACAGTAGCATTCTTTGTCAGGTTTAAACCTTCTAAGGGCTTTACATAATCTCCTATAATGTCGCTATGTAAACTAGACATTTTTCCACTAGACTTTAGCAAACCAAAGGATTGAATAATAGGTCCTACCCTCAAAGGGGAAGATGCTGGATAGTAGCTTATGGTTTTTTCAGGTTCCTCCTCTAAAACTAGGTCTTCGTCCTGGGGGCTATTTCCTTCTTCCTTGGAAGAATCCTTTGGTTCAATAGATTCTTCTCCTATATGAGAAGTCCCCTCAGATTCTGTATTTTTTCCTTGATCAATAGAGGTTCCCTCTGTTTTTTCCTCTTTTTCCTGTGGGTCTGAAGGATCTTCTTGATTCCTAGGAACTTCCTCTTGCTTTATAGCCGGCTCTGTTTCTTTATCTGAAGCTTTTGATTTGTCTTCAGCTGCTGCATTACTGTCTAGTAGGACTTCCTTGTCATTTTTAACTCCTTCGGGTGTAGCATTGCTTTCAATATTTTGACCTGTAGATTGGGAATGGGTATCCTTTGAACTGGCAAAAATCAATGGGTTCCAGAGGGAAAATATCATAATACAGACTATGAAAAGCGCTACTACACGTACTTTCCTATATCTCTTCATTCTCATGCCTCCTTTCCTTAGCTATATAAAACTCTTTAAACCTAATAGGACATCACCTCATTTATCCATTTTCTCCTGGAATTTTGGTAATAAAATAAGTCCTTTCCTCCTGCAGTGAAATTAAACTCCCCATCTTATAAAAATAAAACTTCCCCATTATTCCTTGAAGCTTGTCTATTATGGTTTATGCCAAGTTTTTCAAAACCATAGATAGATACTATCTTCAATTTCTGACTTTGCCCCTGATCCTTATATAAAGCTCCCTGATCAAATGCCTTGTGCTGTCTATTTTTATAAGATAGCTTTTCCTACCATTTTTTACTATTAGCATTATATACAGTTCTTTTCTTTTTTATTCCTTATAAAAACAGAGATTTAAGACAAATTTTCCTATTCCACAAGAAAAACCACCTTCTCGTTCAAAAAAGGTGGTTTTTCTCTCATTCTCTCTATTATCATTATAGTTTATATTGCAGAAAGGCTTATAGCTCAATGAGCTATAAGCCTTTCTATCTTAATTAGGAAATCATTTGTTTCATCATATCATTACTACGTTTGATAAAGTCTGTCATACGCTCTGGAGAAAGGGGTTGATGACTGAGCATAATTAAATCATATACCTGTTGAGGGATGAGCTTCATTAATTCTGTCTCTTCCTCCCCATGATGAAGCATATATTGAATAAGAGGATGTTTTTTATTTAATACCAATATTTCCTCATTGGGTATCATTCCTGCTTCAAGTCCTCCCATAGCATATCTTTCCATCATTTCCTGCATACGTCTGCTGTCCTCTGATAGGGTGACCATACCTGTTACCTCTTCTGATTTAAGGCTTTCTAATTGTACTTTTATCTCTTCTTTGTTTAATACTTTTTTGAATATATTTGTAAGGGTTTCTGTTTCTTTGGTAATGACTTCTTTATCCTCTGCATCATCCGATTCCTTTAATAAATCTGCTATTTCAGAGTCCACTCTCTTAAAATGAACATGGGTTTTCTTCATCTCCATGTGGGAAATAAAAGCAGCATCAATGGAGTGCTCTAGAGAGAGTACTTCTAGATCATTTTCCCTGAGCATTCTAATGTATTGAGCTTGTTGATTAGAATCATTGGTATAATAAATATTTTTTTCTTCTTGATCTCCCTGTTTTTCTAAATACTCTTCCAGGGTTAAATATTTACCTTCTACCGTTTTATATAGTAGTAGAGATTCTACTCGATCATAAAACTTATCATCCCTTAATACTCCAAATTTAATAAATGGATGAATATCCTCCCAGAACTTCTCAAAGTTTTCTCTTTCTGTTTTAAATAAACTCTTTAATTTATCTGCTACTTTTCTCGTAATATAATCTGATATTTTTCTTGTAAATCCATCATTTTGTAAAAAACTTCTAGATACATTTAAGGGTAAGTCTGGACAATCAATAACACCCTTTAGTAATAATAAAAACTCTGGAATAACTTCTTTAATATTATCGGCCACAAAAACTTGATTATTGTATAATTTAATTTGTCCTTCCATAGGCTCAAATTCCGTATTTAACTTGGGGAAATAAAGAATTCCCTTTAGATTAAAAGGATAATCCATATTGAGATGAATCCAAAATAAAGGCTCTTTAAAGTCCCTAAAGGTATCTCTATAGAAGTTTTTGTAATCTTTCTCGGTACAATCGTTGGGATGCTTTAGATATAGAGGTTGTGTCTCGTTTAGAGCCTTTGGTTCTTCCACAATAATATTGCCTTCTTCATCTTTTTCAGGCTCTTTGCCTACTTCTTCAAAGTAAATAGGATAGGGCATGAAGGAACAATATTTTTCAATGGTGGATTTCACCGTGTATTCATTAAGAAAGTCTTCTCCCTCTTCTCCTAAATGAAGAGTAATTTCCGTACCTCTTTTTCTCCCTTTCCCCTCTTGCATTTCAAATTCAGTACCGCCATCACAATTCCACTTTACTGGTGTAGCCCCTTCTTGATAGGATAGGGTGTAAATTTCCACATGATCAGCTACCATAAAAGCAGAATAAAATCCTAGTCCAAAATGCCCGATGATTTGTTCTTGGTCTCCCTTATCCTTATAGGTCTTTATAAAATCCTCTGCCCCTGAAAAGGCAATTTGATTGATATATTTTTTTACTTCCTCCCCAGTCATTCCAATTCCATTATCAATAAAGGTCAGGGTTTTGGCTTCCTTGTCCAATACTACTTTTATAGAAAAGTTTGTTTCATCCTTTAGATCAATTTCTCCCATGCCATTCAATCTTTTTAACTTAGTAATGGCATCACAGCCATTGGAGATTAGCTCTCGAATAAAAATATCATGGTCGGAATATAACCATTTTTTAATAATAGGAAAAATATTCTCGCTGTGAATAGATAAACTTCCTCTTTCTTTACTCATACAAATATCCTCCTCATTTTTTATAATTTATTATGGGTATGCAATCCTACCTCTTAATAAAAAATACTAAGTATCCTAGGTAGGAGACGCCTCTATGTTTTTACCTAGACCCTATGATCATGAAAGGTAAGTAAAAATCTAGAAGTATTCTCCACCGGTATGATAAGCTACTTCATGATTTAATCTCAAAAGTATTGTAAAATCTCCCTGATTTTAACTTAAGGGAGGGGTATTTTTTATTAAGAGCATTACTCATTCATATGTAGTTTCCTTGGAATTGCCCCTTTTACTCATTTATTCTATAACTTGTACAAAAAATAGTCAATAGAAAATTAGCACTCTCTTTAAGAGAGTGCTAATTTATATAAGCATCTGTTACTTTTGCTACATAGTCATCTAGTCCAGCTTTTGCCAGTATCCTGAGGGACTGTTCTTGATTGTTGGATAATTGAACATGATAACCTTGGGCATCAATACTGTCCAAACTTTCATCCCTTTGTACTGTTATTTCATCCCTCTGTGCAACTTGATAGTCCTCTAAAATGCCAGCTATTCTTTCTTCCACATGTCCTGTAGGACATTCTAGGATTTTAATTCTTTCTATGGCTTGTTCCAATCTATGCATTTTATTTTCCTCCTCAACCCATACTTTCTATTCTATTTTCTCCTTTTATTCATCTTTCATTCCATAAAGGTAAATAATATCCATAAACCCTCTTTCTTAACTCCTGGGCTTATCATCCATATTTATTCTAGTTGTTGATTTTCGTTAGCTCCTTGTTTAGGATTTAGATACATTTGTTACCCTTGATTTATTTCTTTATAGGGGGGTTTATGTTAAAATAGTGTTATTGAAATAATGGACAAGAATGCGGATATTTGATGGGTTTTGACTCATTTACATCTAGTATACTCATTATTTCCATGGAGAATAAAATAATTAAACAGAGTATAGTGAAATAAATAATGGGGTGAAATAATGAAATCTAAAGCAGTAATTCTCGGGGCTAATTATTATATAGGACTTAGTATTATCCGTTGTTTAGGAATTCATGATATACCGGTGGTGGCCGTAGATTATTCTACAAAGGGTAGCTATGCACTACATTCAAAGTATTGCACGGAAACTTTAATCGGTCCTCACTATAAAAAAGATTCTACAGGTTTTTTAAATTTTTTAATTGACTATGGGAAAAAACAAGATAGTCCGCCTGTATTATTCCCCGGCGCCGATCCCTATGTAGAATTTATCGATGAACACTTAAACATTTTAAAAGAATATTACCTAATTCCTCAAACTGAACAAGGCCTATATACAAAGGTAATGAATAAAGAAACTCTTCATGCCCTAGCTGAGAAGCATGGTATGTTGGTACCAGAAACCTTACGACCAAATGAAGAGAATTTCCTACAAAAGGTAGAAGAAATCATTAAGTTTCCCTGCCTAGTAAAACCTACTGACTCACCAGCCTTTGTATCTAAATTTAGAAAGAAACTTTTTAAAGTTTATACTATGGAGGAGTTGCAATCTTCATTACAACTGGCGCAGGATGCCAATCTGGAGGTCATTGTACAACGGATTATTCCTGGCTTTGATGATCATATGTACACCTTTGATGCTTATCTCAATCAAGATGCTAAGGTAACCCATTGGATGACTTGTCAAAAATTTCGCCAGTATCCCATTAATTTTGGTGCCTCTGTCTATACCGGTCAAAGACATGTCCCAGAACTTTATGACATTGGAGCAAAATTCTTAGAAGATATTGGTTTTAAAGGTTTCGCAGAAATAGAATTTAAAAAAGATGCAGAAACAGGAAAGTTTTATCTTATAGAAATTAATGTACGTACTACCAATCTCAATAGCTTATTAGATAAGGCAGGTATAAACATGCCTTATCTGGGCTATAGTGAGTTAACAGGACATCCTGTTAAGCCCTATGCCATTACTCAAGATACAAACCTAGTATTTTGGTATGCCTTTGAAGATTTCTTAGCCGTAAAAAATTATTTAGAAACAGGCCAGTTAAAATTTGGACAAGTCCTAAAATCCTATTTTCAACCTAAGGCCTATGCTATTTGGGATTGGAAGGATCCTAAGCCGGGATTTGTGTTTTTAGGGGACTTATTCGGTAGAGGCTTTAGAAAGATATTCAAGACCAAGGGCTAATCCTGAATAATAGAAAGGAGAGACCAATGATGAAATTATATAAATTGTTAGAATCTATTCAAGTGATCAAATCCTGGAATGAAAAGGATATGGATATTCATGAAATAGCTTATCACTCTAAAAAAGTAAATACTGGAGATTTATTTGTCTGCATAAAAGGCTATCAAACCGATGGTCATCAATATATACTGCAAGCAATTGCCAATGGGGCTGTTGCCATTATTGTAGAGGAGTATCAAGAGGGTTGGAATATCCCTCAATTTCAGGTAAAAGACAGTAGACAAGCTCTGGCTGCTCTTAGTGATTTTTATTATAATCATCCTTCCCAAAAAATGAAGATGATCGGAATTACGGCAACCAATGGAAAAACCTCTACTTCCTTTATGACCAATGTCATATTGGAATCCTGTGGATTGAAAACAGGATTGGTGGGCACGGTTATGGTGAAGTTTGGGGACTATATGGAGCCCTCTGTCTTGACTACACCAGAATCCTTAGACCTTCATCATTATTTTGCCCAAATGCGAGATGAAAATGTGACCCATACAGTAATGGAAGTATCTTCTTCCGCTTTAGAGCTAAATAGGGTTGGAAACGTAGATTTTGATATTGTTACCTTAAATAATATTAGTAGAGAACATATCGATTTACATGGTTCCTTTGAGGAATATTTTCATATCAAATCCAGTTTAATCAGAAATGCTAAAGCACACCAATGGGCTATTTTAAACCTAGATTGCCCTTATTCTGCCTCTTTAGTAGACAAAACTGAGGCTCAAGTGCTTACCTTCGGCGTAGAGAATAAGGAGGGGCATTTATGTTGTACCGATTTGGATTTATCTACTGGTAGAGCTCAGTTTACCGTAGAGATTAGAAAGCCTTTTACAGTAGGAGATATAGAATATAAACCTAAGAAATTTAAAATAAGGTTAGCGGTACCCGGTTATCACTCTGTGTATAATTCTATGGTGGCCATAGCCATTGGATTGCTAAATGGTATTCCTATTCCTAATATGCGAAGAGCTCTTAGTACCTTCAAGGGAGTAGAACGTCGCTTCCAATTTATTTTTGATGAAGACATCAAGATTATTGATGACCATTTTGCCAATACAGGAAATATTGATGTCACCTTAGAAACCTTAAATTTCATGGATTATAATAAATTAAACCTTGTCTATGCCCTCCGAGGAAAACGTGGAGTAACTACCAATAGGGAAAATGCAGAAGCCATTGTGAATTGGGCTGATAAACTAGGCATAAAAGAAGTTATTGCTACCTTGAGTCAATCCCATGTTTCTGAAAAGGATAAGGTAACAAAGGAAGAGTTGGCCATCTTCCAAGAGACCATGAAGAAGGCCGGCATTACCGTTCATTTATATGAGGAATTACCCGAGGCTATAAATTATTCCCTTGCCCACGTGTCTCCTGGAGATGTAGTTCTTTTAGCTGGGTGTCAAGGTATGGACTGCGGTGCCCAATTGGCCTTAGAGCAATTATATAAAAATCGTCCTGACCTTGATCGCGACTTATTATTTGAGCCTTTAGAAAATAGAGTAGCAGGCATTGTCTAATCAATATCCTTTCAGATCTTCAATCACAGGAGGAAATTTTATGAATGATAAGATAATAGGTATTATTGGAGGTATGGGCCCCGAGGCCACAGCAGACTTATATATGAAGATTATTAAAGCAACTAAGGTGAAAAAAGATCAAGATCACTTTCGAGTGATTATCGATAGCAATGCCAAAATCCCTGATCGGACAAAGGCCATTTTAGGCATTGGCCAAAGTCCCGTGGATGCTTTAGTAGAAACGGGAAAAAATTTAGAAAAATCAGATGTAGACATAGCCTGTCTTCCCTGTATAACCTCCCATTATTTCATAGATGAAATACAAGAAAAGCTATCCTATCCTATTATGAATGCCTTGGTAGAGGTAGGAAAATATATCGAGCATGACTATCCCCATGTGAAAAATGTGGGAATATTGGCCACATCCGGCACAGTAAAGACAGGACTATTTTCAAAATATCTGCCGAATATGAATGTCCTTTATCCAGATTCTACTACTCAAGTCCAGAAAGTAATGGAAGCCATATATGGTGATGAGGGGATAAAGAACGGCAATACTGGTGATAAGCCCCTAAATCTTCTAAAGGAAGCCAGTATGGAGCTTATGGATAAAGGGGCGGAACTTATTATATCGGGGTGCACTGAAATTGCCCTAGCACTAAAACCCCATCATTTATCTAGGCCTCTTATTGACCCTATGATGGTGGTGGCCAATGCCATTACAAAATAAAAAAACAGGAGAGCTCTCTCCTGTTTTTTTATTGCTTTTCCTTCATTGTTTTCACCACATAGTCTATTAATTCTATGGATAAATCGGCAGTGGTATCCCCTTTATCTAGAACTGGGTTTAATTCTACCAGATCCATAGAACTCACAAGTCCGGTATCTAAAAGAGATTTAAATATATCTTTCACTTGATCTTCTGTAAAACCATCAGGTATAGGTAATCCTGTCCCGGGAACAAGTTCTCCATCCATGGCATCTAGGTCAAAGCTCATATGTACAGCATCTACATGACTGCCTTTTATCTTCCTGATCATCTTGTCCAACACAGCGGAAAGTCCTTTTTCCTTAATTTCTTCCATGGTGTATAGATTAATATTTTCTTCTTTGGCGAGCATAACTTCTCCCTCATCCAAGTCCCTAACCCCAATAATATGGACATTTTCTGGTTTTACCTTCCTACCTTCAAAATATAAATTCCTGAGGGTAGAATATCCTACGCCCATCGCAGCAGATAAGGGCATTCCATGGACATTTCCCGATGGTGAGGTCTCGGGAGTATTGATATCCCCATGGGCATCTATCCATACTACAGCTATGTTGTCAAAATGTTTACTAACTCCTGATATACTTCCCAATCCTAGGGCATGATCTCCACCAATAACTAATGGAAAATTTCCAGCATGTAAAGAAAGATATACTTGGTGAGCCAAGTTGGTATTGATATCCGCAATTTCCTGTAAATACTTCATTTTACTATGACATATGAACTTGTCCTCATCACAAGCATCAGGAGCATAAATATTCCCTAAATCATAAACCTCCATATGATTCCTAATCACTTCAATTGCGCTCTTTTCTCGTAATTTATCTGGTCCTTTTTCCACACCTTTTCTGTCACAACCGTAAAACAAGGGAACGCCTATAAAATCTATGTTCATTTTTACTCCTCCTCGCATCGCTGATTTTTTTAATAAAACCTCCCATAGGGATGAAAACTTTCATCCCTATGGGAGGTTTTTGCTATTTATTTTATTTATACCATAAAATAGAAATATGCTAATACTATTATTCCAAGGAAAATCCTATAATATCCAAAGGCTTTGAAATCATTTCTTTTGATGTAGCTCAGAAGAAATTTAATCGCTACTATAGATACTAAAAATGCCACTAAAGAGCCTACACCTAAAACAATCCATTCCAGCCCTGTAAAAGCCATGCCTGCCTTTAATAACTTATATCCACTGGCACCAATCATTACTGGTACAGCTAAGAAAAAGGAAAACTCTGCTGCGATTGTTCTAGATGTACCCAATAAAACGGCTCCTAAAATAGTAGCTCCAGAACGGGAAGTTCCTGGGATTAGTGCCAACACTTGAAATAAACCAATACCTATGGCAGTAACATAACTTAATTCATTAAGATCTGTTACATAGGGTCTTTTCCGTCTGTTTTCTACAATGATGAATAATACACCGTATACAATCAGCATCAAAGCAACTGTAGTCGGATTATACAAGGCCTCTTCTATGATATCATCAAATAAAAATCCAATAATACCTGCCGGTATAGTTGCCACCGCAATTTTCATCCATAGACTTATAGTTTCTCGTCTTTCTCTCATTACTTTATGTCTGTCAAAGGGATTTAGTTTTCTAAAAAATAATACAATGACGGCCAATATAGAACCAAATTGAATGACCACAAAAAAAGTACTAATAAATGCAGGGGATAGCTTAAATTTGGCAAACTCCTCTACCAATATCAGATGTCCCGTACTACTCACTGGTAGCCATTCGGTAATCCCTTGTACAATACCAAGGATAATCGCCTTTATAATTTCCATTAATTCCATGTAAGTTCCCTCCTGTTTTGAGTCCTGGAGATATCCTATGTCCTCTAGCATTTTACCTCAAATAGTAAAATATAGACCTACCCCCTATTTTCCTTCACAATTTCATGATGAAACATTCCTTATCTATTTTATAACAAATTAAAGGTTGCTTCCACCTTAATCAATAAAAAAGGTGAGCAAAGAATATTCTAGAATACTCTTTGCTTTTTTCCTATTGTAATTCAATTTTACCTTCTCTCAATGTCACTCGAATATTATCTCCTGCTTGAAATCTTTTTTGTAGGAAGGCTTCTGCGACTTCATCTTCGATATATTCTTGTATGGCTCTTCTCAAGGGACGGGCCCCATATCTTTCATCATAGCCCTTTTTCAATATAAAATCCTTCACATCTTCTGCTACTTCTATGGTCATTTCTTGTTCCTTGGCAGAGTCTAATACTTCCTGCAACATAAGATCGATAATTTGTCGTAATTCTTCTTTAGTAAGTTTGGAAAATACAATGACATTATCCACTCTGTTTAAAAATTCTGGGCGGAAGGTCTCCCTTAGCACTTCTTTCACCCGATTTTCCATGTGCTCATAGCCTTCTTTGTTGAATCCAAAACCACCAGATTTTAAGTGACTACCTGCATTAGAGGTCATGACAATAATGGTATTTTCAAAGAAAGTGATTCTGCCCTGACTGTCAGTAAGTCTTCCATCTTCTAATATTTGTAATAACATATTAAATACATCGGGATGGGCCTTTTCAATCTCATCTAATAGAATGACTGAATAAGGCTTTCTTCTGACTTTCTCTGTGAGTTGCCCTCCATCATCATAGCCTACATACCCTGGAGGAGAACCAATTAATTTGGATACCGTATGCTTTTCCATATACTCTGACATATCAATACGAATCATAGCCTCTTCACTACCAAAGAGTTCTGTGGATAAGGCTCTCACCACTTCGGTTTTCCCCACTCCTGTAGGTCCTACAAAGATAAAAGATGCGGGTTTCTTTTTCTTTCTAAATCCAGAACGATTTCTTCTAATGGAACGGGCCAAATGTTTTACTGCCTCTTCCTGCCCGATAATTCTTTCATGTAGTCTACTTTCTAAATCTAATAATTTCCTGGCTTCTTCCTCTGTAATTTTTTGTACTGGGATATTGGTCCAGGCCTCGATGACATGAGCAATATCCTCTGTGGTAATTTCTCTTTGGCTATTTTCCTCTGTTTCTTGAATTTTATTTTGGATACTAATCTCATCTACTTTGCATTGTGCTGCCTTTTCAAAATCATTATCCAAAGCTGCTTTTTCCTTTTCCTCTTGAATGCTTACCAATTGTTGTCTAAGGGATTCTAATTCTATTAGGCCTTTATTTTTTAGATTAACCCTGGACCCTGCCTCATCGATTACATCAATAGCCTTGTCAGGCAAATACCGATCAGTAATATATCTTTCTGAGAGTTTTACCGCCGTTTCTAAAACTGGATCAGATAATTTTACATGATGATAGTTCTCATAATAATGTCTTATTCCCTTTAATATTTCAATGGTTTCTTCTATAGTAGGCTCTTCCACCAATACAGGTTGAAATCTTCTTTCTAAAGCCGAATCCTTTTCGATATGCTTTCTATATTCCTCCAAGGTGGTAGCTCCCATGATTTGAATGTCGCCCCGGGCTAAAGCAGGTTTTAAGATATTGGCAGCATTCATTACCCCACCATGTACCTCTCCTGCCCCCATAATATTGTGTATCTCATCAATAATCAAAATAATATTCCCACATTCCTGAGCTTCTTTAATAATAGCCTTCATACGCCCTTCAAATTGTCCCCTAAATTGGGTACCGGCCACGATGGCCGTCATATCTAAAAGATAAACCTCTGCATGATAAAGTTTTGCTGGCACTTGTTTTTCTATAATTCTAACGGCCAATCCTTCTGCAATGGCGGTTTTCCCTACGCCAGGCTCTCCAATAAGGATGGGATTATTTTTGCTTCTCCGGTTTAAGATCTGTACGACACGATCAATTTCCTTATTTCTCCCAATGATCCGATCAATCTCACCCTTCTCTGCTCGATCAATAAGATTAATCCCATATTGGTCTAGATGTTTCTTTTTCTTTTTAAATTTTCTACTCTTAGAGGGATTTTCTTGTTTTTCTCTTGTATGGGCATCTGTATTTTTTTGGTTGCTCGTCTCTTGGGCATTTTCCTTATTTAAAAAAGGAAAAGAGTTTTTGATCATGTTCATCAGAGGTAAATTCTCTTCTGAATCTTCTTCCTTATCTACGTCTTCAAACATATTGCCCATTTCTTCAGTTAGCACTTCTAAGTCTTCCTCTGACATTCCTGTTTGTTGCATAAGCTGGTCCATAACGGGTAGGCCCATCTTCTTGGCACATTGCATGCATAAACCCTTCATTTCAGTTTTATCTTTATCCATTTGGGTGGCGAAGATAATCGCCATATTTTTCTTACAAACTGAGCATTTTTTCATCATTTATCCACTCCAAATTTCTATAAATTAAACATCACTATTATCTTATTTATTCTTACTAGTCTATTGTACTACAAATTGTAGTCATTCCAAAAAATCCTGTCTTCTATACTACTTATATCTATTTCCAACATTTTCACAGTCAATCATCTTTTCATCCTATTTCTAGCTAATTGTTCTAAAAGAATAATTCTCATGAGTTGATGAGGAAAAGTCATGGGGGAAAAGGATATTTTTTCATTGGCTTTATTGAGTACTTGAGGTGATAATCCATTAGATCCCCCTATAATAAAAACTATTCCCCCATACCCTTGTTTAGAGATAAAAGATATTCTTTCCTGAAATTTATGAGTGGTATATGTTTTCCCCTTTATATCTAAAGCAATAATATAATCTCTATCTTGAATATGGTCTACTATGTTTTGGCCCTCTTTTTCCTTTACCTTTTCAATTTGGCTTTGGCTATAGTTCTCCGGAGCCTTTTCATCATTAATCTCTAACTCCTCTAATACATGTTGTTTTCTAACCAACTTTTTATAATACTCTACAGCTTCTCTTAAATAATCTTCCTTTAATTTTCCCACCGATATTATTTTTATTTTCATTATGGACAATCCCTTCAAAAGAAAAATAGCAAAGCTACTTCCCTATTATACAAGAAAGAAAAGAAACTCCTTATATAAGGGGTTTCTTTCTCCGGCATGCTATTCACCTTGCTGTAGTGTGATCTTAGCCTCTTTTTCGCTATTGTTCCTAAGATATTTAATACTTACTTCTTCTCCAGGAAGATGTTCATACAGGGCTGTTCGCAATTGTATCATGGTATTTACTTCTTTTCCATCAATGTGGGTAATGATGTCACCTTGCCTAAGGCCTGCCTTATAAACACCACTCTCCCTTTCTATATCCATGATCAAAATACCCTTATCTATTTCAATCTCTTCTTCAACATAGCTGGCGATTTCTCTATCTAGACCTTGTATTCCTAAAATAGAGGGTTTAAACTCACCATATTTTATCACTTGATCAATAATGGGTTTGGCTACATTGATGGGAATGGCAAATCCTAATCCTTCCCCTGTCTGTATCTTAAAGGTATTAATCCCCACGACTTGCCCCTTGTCATTTAATAGGGGACCACCACTATTCCCTGGGTTAATAGAGGCATCCGTTTGAATGAGGTCCTCGACTATATTGCTCTCGGTCATAATACTTCTATTTAATGCACTAATAATTCCCGAAGTGACCGTCCTTTCAAATCTCATCCCTAGGGGGTTTCCAATGGCCAATGCCATTTGTCCTACCTTAATTTGATCAGAATCTCCCAACTCAGCTACTGGTAAATTATTGGCATCAATCTTAATGACACCCAAATCTAGGGTGGCATTAGACCATATTTCTTCAGCCTTTAACTCTCTACCATCCTTTAATTGTACAGTAATTTCCTTGGGATTATCTGTGATGACATGATGGTTGGTTAAGATCAACCCATCGGGGCTAACAATAACCCCCGTTCCAATACCTCCAGTCTCTTTTGATCCCATAAAGATATCCCTTGTAACTTTTATGGCCTGTATGCCCACAACAGCCGGCATGACCTTATCTGCTACTGCTTGGGCCACAGTGATATTTTCTCCCTCTGGATATACAATCTGTTGTTGTCCCGATTGTCCTACCTGATTCGGTAAAACCCCATCTTTGGTAAGCTGGGTGATCCTATGATTCAGATAGAAGGAGGATACAAAGGCCACAATGATCCCCCCAATAATTGCCCCTAGCATGGCTATAGATAGATACTTTAATGTGGAATTTTTCTTCCTTGGTGGCCTATAATCAGGATATTGTTCCATAAATAACACCCCCAAAATAAAAAATTAAATATCAACCCAAACAAAATCATTAGATAATGACTTCCTTTGGGCTGTAGTATTTATAGACAATAAAGAGCACTAATTTGCTCTCTACTGGCAATATCTAATGCGATATCTTTATTTATATTTATTTTGTTTTCCTGCAAAATATTATATACGGTCTGGTAGGCTAGCTCAGGAAAGTTGTTTTCCTTACTTAAATGGGCTAGTAATACCTTTTTTAGTCCTTTTTCTACTAGCTTTACCAAAGCATTGCCTGCACTTTCATTCGAGAGGTGGCCTTGCTCCCCTAGGATTCGTTTTTTTAAATACCACGGATAGGGTCCTACCTTTAACATTTCTTCATCATGATTGGCTTCTAAAATCACCATATCGGATCCCGTAAGCTCCTCTAGAATATCTTTACTAATATACCCCAAATCCGTTGCTATACTTATTTTTTTATTATTTCCATAGAGACAAAATCCTACAGAGTCACAGGCATCATGAGAGGTAGGAAAGGGTTTTATGTGAAAGTCCTTAATATCAAAGGATTTATTGCTTTGAAAATGTTGAATATGTTCTGGGTTTATTTTACCCATTTTTTGCTTTATTTCTTCCCATGTGGATACATTTGAATAAATTGGAATATTATATTTTCGAGATAGGATGCCCACTCCCTTAACATGATCACTATGATCATGGGTAATCAATATCCCATCTAAATCTTCACCATCCACTCCTATTTGTCCCAATCCCTGGGTAATCCTTTTTCCACTTAAACCCGCATCAATTAATACCTTAGTTTTTCCTGATTCTACATATATACAATTGCCACTGCTACCACTGGCAATACTACAGATTTTCATGGTCATAACATCCCCTTTTTTCAAGGTAATTCTTTCTAGGCAAAAAAGAGGCGCGCATTTAATGCACCTCAATGACAAGATTTCATATTTCTTTCTTTTAGGCTTGTATTCTTTTTATATTGCCTCCTAGACTTAGCATTTTCTCTTCTAAGCCTTCATATCCTCGATCGATATGAATCAGGTTACTAATTAGGGTCTCGCCCTCTCCTATCAAGCCTGCAATGACCATAGCTGCACCTGCTCTTAAATCGGTAGCTTGTACCTCTGCACCTGAAAGTTTTTCTACTCCTTCTATAACAGCAACTCTACCTTCTACTTTAATATTGGCTCCCATTCTTTTTAGCTCTCCCACATGACGGAAACGATTTTCCCATATGCTTTCGGTAACAACACTTGTTCCCTCTGCTATGGTTAATAAAACACTCATGGGCTGTTGCAAATCTGTAGGAAAACCAGGATAGGGTAAAGTTTTTAGGTCCACTGACTTTAGACGTTCTTTTCCAATGACCTGTACACTATCATCATATTCTTTTATCACTACACCCATTTCCATAAGCTTAGCGGAAATGGACTCTAAATGATAAGGAATCACATTTTCAATAGTGACATTGCCCTGGGTAGCTGCTGCTGCGATCATATAGGTACCTGCCTCTATTTGATCAGGGATAACCATGTGATCACACCCATGCAATTCCTCTACACCGTTTATTTTTATTACATCTGTGCCTGCCCCTTTAATATCGGCTCCCATAGCATTTAAGAAGTTAGCCACATCAACCACATGGGGTTCTTTGGCGGCATTTTCTATGGTGGTTACTCCCTTGGCCTTTACCGCTGCCAGCATAATATTGATGGTAGCCCCCACACTTATAACATCTAAATAAATCGATGCACCGATTAGCTCCTTAGCTTCTGCCCTTACTACTCCATGTTCAATAGTCACCTTAGCTCCTAGGGCCTCAAAACCTTTAATATGCTGATCAATAGGACGTACGCCAATATTACATCCCCCTGGCAGAGATACCGCTGCCTTTCCAAATCTACCTAACATCGCTCCTAAAAAATAATAAGATGCCCTCATACTACGGGCACTATCTCCCAAAGCTTCATAATTGTTTATGGTACTGGCATTGATCTTCATCTTAGAAAAATGATTATGTTCTACTTCTGCTCCCAATTGTAAAAGGATTTGTTCCAACTGTCTTACATCATTGATCTTGGGTAAGTTTTCGATAAAACAAATATCTCCTGATAAAATTGCAGCGGGTATAATAGCTACCGCGGCATTCTTTGCTCCACTAATTCTTATTTTTCCCTGTAGTTTATTTCCACTCTTTATGAGTAACTTTTCCATTTGTATTCCCTAAAATATATCTAGATATATTTTAAGTACTCACCATCCCTTCGTATGCATATACTTTTTTACTGTAGAATTTTTTCCTTAAATAACTTGTTCATCCTGTCATAAAATCATTTGTTGTGCTAGTTGATCTTGTTTTCCCAAAATCTAAAATATTAGATTTCTCTATTGAAAATCTTTTATTTTCTAACACAGCAGGTTTACATCCTAGTTTTTTATGGTCTCTTTTATCCTCTATTACAATTTTTGTGAATTTTTGCGTCTATTTCCCCTATTGCCCTAATTATAGTGTAAAAATAGGGGATTTCCTTTTTTTATTCTATTTATAATTTTCTATTAAAGTTTACCATAAATTTAACCATGATACCATAGCATAAACTCATTTTCCAATTGATTTTTGCTTTTGCCCAAGATGCTTTGTACAGCTTCATCATAGCTTTTATTTTCTCCCATTTTATCCATAATATTTAAAAGAGCATCCTTTCCATATCTTTCGCTTAAATACTGTATTCTTAAAAATGAAGCTCTATAAGCTGCAAAAGTATCTACTTCATTAAAATGCCTTTCCAGCTGTTCTAAATATAGAGGGGTATCCATGGGGAAACGATATCCTTTCCCCCACTCATAGCCGGTAATACTGTACTCTTGGTATAGAGCTATGCCTTCTGTAAACCATATAGGATGATTTCCTTTGGTTTTTTCTTCTACTAAAAGGTGAGTATATTCATGAAGAATGATGTTTTCTATTTTGTTATTTTCTAGATTTAATTGCCTAGGAGATAGTAAAAATATATTGCCTCCATAATATGCACCTAGAGTTTCTTCTCCTGAAGGCAATCTTAATCCTTTATTCATTTCCATGGAATCTGGATAGATCACCATATTAAACTTTACGGGAGTATCTTGTTTCATATTTTTATTTACGCTTTTTATCATATCCTGGGATGTTTTGATTATATTCTGCATATATTGTCTATCATTCTCTTTATAATAGAAGCTAAATTCATCTGATTGTTCTATTTCATAATCCTCTAATCTATAAATAAGGACATTACTTTGTACCTTCTCTATATGGGTAATCAACCTATTGAGGTTAAAATAGGCCAGTAATAGGGCACTGATTAGAAATAAAAACAAGATGGATTTTTTTCTCCTGTTTATCCTTCCTATTCTTTTCATGTTACTCTTCCCCCTTTTCTATTAGAGTAACTGCCAGCATATATTATACTAAAATATTATGTAAACTTCACTGGTAAAATGAGGGAAATGTGGGAAAATGGATAAAGCAAAGGGGGAGGGTCCCTGCCTAGTAAGACTAACTTTTCTATATCACCTTTTCTATATCACAATAAAAAAATCAGATGGTATAAATACCATCTGATCTCTAATTCGTTATTTGTATTCTTACTTATTGTCAAATCCAACAATACGAGCGATACAGGATTCTCCGCCTTCCCATCTCCATGGGAAAACTCCAATAACCATTCTTCTGCTGGTTAAATCTACAAGATCTCCACCCATACACTCAGCATGGATGATTTCTCCATACTTTTTAGGGAACATTTGAAGGTGCATTGCTTGGTATTGCTCTGGCCATGGATACACTTCATTTAATGTTTTACCATATTTCTTTTGCATATAAGCATCACATGCTGCTGCTTCTTGTGGTTCCCAGTCACGGATTTTAGTATTCATTGGGTGGTCAGCGGATCCACAGTCAACACCAATCCATTTAAGTTCCATTTCATGAGCCCAGTCCATGAAATCTAGAGATGGACCAGGATGTCTTACCATATATCTTTTTTCATCAGCTTCTGGCTCATCCCATGCATATTTACAGTATCCAGTTTTAATGATAAGGATATCTCCTTTTTTCACTTCAACTCTATCCATAATGTCTTGTGGAGTATAGATACCAAAATCTTCAGCCATATCAGATAAGTCTGCAATAGCAGCTGGTCCAACTAATTTTTCTAGTTCTATGGAAGCTAGATCTCTTCCTGCTGTATCAAAATGTAATGGGCCATCTAGGTGAGTACCAACATGGTTTGAATG
This sequence comes from Irregularibacter muris, assembly GCF_024622505.1. NCBI lineage: Bacteria > Bacillati > Bacillota > Clostridia > Eubacteriales > Eubacteriaceae > Irregularibacter > Irregularibacter muris. The sequence goes on along the minus strand of NZ_JANKAS010000008.1, from coordinate 58,461 downwards.
GGTAACTAACATACCATTAGCTCCATTTGGGGATAATCTCTTGAAGAATTTAACCTGTAATGGCTCATAAGTAGGCCATGGTGGAGTTAAATGACTTAATTTTTGTGATAAATCATACATCTTAACATTTTCGTTCCAAAAACTTTCAATGTTCATATTGAAAATCTCCTTTCAAATTTTAAATATTTATTGATTCCCGGGATAAATCTCCAGGGTTATCACAAGATTATTCTATTACTTTTGTGTCCATTAGTTTTTTTACCCCATCTTCATCCATTCCTAACAGAGATTTTAAAATTTCCTCTGTATGTTGACCAATAGATGGAGCAGGATCCATTGGAACCTCTTGTTCTGCTGGTATAGTAGATAACTTAATTGGGTTACCTGCTACCTTAATTTTTCCAACCTTAGGTTGCTCAACCTCTACTAACATATGTCTTGCCTCAACCTGTGGATCTTTAAATAAATCTTCTACTGTATTGATTGGGCTAGCTGGCACTCCAACCTTGTTTAGAAGTTCCATCCACTCTGCTGTAGTCTTTTGGACAAATATTTCATCGAGTATTGGTTTTAGTATATCATGATTCTTGGTTCTATCGCCATTATTTGCAAATCGAGCATCATCAATTAATTCTTCTCTGCCTACAGCCTTACAAAACTTAGCCCATAGAGCATTGTTTCCTGCAGCTAAAATAGCCCAGGTATCTTTTGTTTTAAAGGTTTCAAAGGGTGTAATAGATGGATGTCTTCCTCCTAGAGGACCTGGTACTTCTTGGGTAGAAGTATAACGGGCAATGGCATTTTCTAAGATGGCTAATTGACCGTCTAGCATAGCTACATCTACTTTTTGACCCTTTCCTGTAAGGTTTCTTCCATAAAGGGCAGACAGAATACCGATAGCTCCAAATAATCCTGCTGTGATATCTCCTACAGAGGTACCTACACGGGTAGGCTCGCCACCTGGTTGGCCAGTGATACTCATAATACCTCCCATACCCTGAACAATCATATCATATGCTGCTCTTTGGGAATAGGGGCCAGAATGTCCAAAACCTGACATAGCGGCATAGATGATCTTTGGATTAACTTCTTTTAATACATCATATCCTAATCCTAATTTTTCCATTGTCCCTGGACGGTAGTTTTCTGTCACTACGTCTACTTCTTTAATTAAATCTAATAAAAGCTTTTTGCCTTCTTCAGACTTTAGGTCAACTGCAATACTTTTCTTTCCTCTGTTAATACTTACGAAATATATACTTTCACCATTGACAAAGGGTCCAAAGGCTCTGGCATCATCTCCACTACCAGGACGCTCAACTTTTATAATCTCGGCACCTAAATTGGCTAATACCATTGTACAATAAGGGCCAGCTAATACTCTGGTTAAATCCAAAACCTTTATACCTTCTAAGGGTTTTTTGGTCAATGGATTCACCTCCTATAATTGTTTTTTATATCTATTTTTAAAATTAGAGGAGGGCAAAAGCCCTGACTCTAAACTTTTAAACTAATCCTTCTTCTTCTAACATCCCTACAAAGGCTTCTAAAGCATCTTCATAGCACTTCATTGGAGGATGTACAATACCTGCTCCTACTTGACCCACACCTGGATCTTTATGAGCAATACCTGTGTTAATTACAGGTCTGATTCCTGTTTCTACTACTTTTCTTATATCAATACCTGTTGCAGTACCTCTGAAGTTTAAGAAAGGCATTGTATATACATTGTTTTCTGCAGCTGTAATTTCATACATAGAAGTTGAATAGTTTACAGCATCTTGTGGAGTACCACCAACGAATTGAACGATAGCTGGTGCAGTTGCCATGGCAAATCCACCAATACCTGTAGTTTCTGTAATAACACTATCTCCAATATCTGGGTTAGCATCGTCTTGAGAATATCCTGGGAAATATAATCCATCGATAAATTCTGCTGGTGCAGTAAACCATCGGTCTCCACCCTCAATACCTGATACTCTGATACCAAATTCAGTACCATTTCTAGCTTGAGTAGTAACAATAGTGCTATAAGGAATACCCTTAGCAGCGTCTAGTGTACATTTACATGCTGGCATAGTCAGGTTAAGAGCAAAGTGGTCATTGGAGTCCATAAACTTTAGTACATCTACAATATCTTTTTTATCAAAGTTTGTTTCAGCTACATAAGGAGCTATGGCTCTAATAAACATTCCTGTACCGGATTTATTTCTATTATGACCTTCATCGCCCATTTGAAGCATTTGAGCAATTAAGGTTTTTAAGTCCATTGGTCCATGAAGTGCAAGAGCTTCCTTCAATACAGGTCCTAATGTTCCTTCCATCCACTTTAATCTATCAATAACTTCTTGTGAATAAGCACCGAATCTTAAAACTTTTCCTAAACCTTCATTCAATGTACAGTAGGCATAGTTTCCATAGTTTTCATTTTTTATGATAAATACAGGCATAGATGGAGACATAACCCCAGCCATAGGTCCTACTGCATCATGATGATGACATGGATCTAATGTAATTTCACCAGATTCTAATAATTTTACGGCTTCTTCTTCATTGGATGCAAGTCCTTCATAAATAAGTGCACCCATCATAGCCCCTCTCATTGGTCCACTGGCATTTTCCCATTTTAGTGGTGGTCCTGCATGTAATAATGTCTTTTCAGTCATTCCAGGCACTGTATCTAATGCAGTTCCGATGCCTACAAGAGTAGGTTGACCATTTAAGATAATCTCCATGGTTTTTTTGTTGGCTTCTTCAATTCTTTGCATTACCATTTGTGTATTCCTCCCAATTGTTTTAATTATTTATTTTAATTTTGAAAGTAAAGACATCATCTTTTTGTTTCCACCTGCTGGTGGCTTCCAGTTCATGATGACGGTTTTGATTTCTTGATCTTTTAGGTCATTTCCAAAGGACTCTAGGCCCATGTTGATGACTTTGAGCTCTTGACCGAACAATTCATTGATTTTGCTCATTTTTTTATCCCTCCACTATTTAATGCTAGAAATTAATTTTTCGCTAAAACGAATGGCTTGTGCATTAGATGGTAATACAATGACACCATTTTCCCTAAGTCTCGCTTCGCACTCTTTTAGATTTTGTGGATCTTCATTGGTTCCACATACAAAGGCTACAAAAGTGATATGACGTCCTTCTTTTTGGGCTAATTCTCTTCCTTGAAGGATTCCTGGTAAGATTTCTCCTACAATGTCTGGGTTTGCTCCATATCCTATAACAAAGTCTAATAGGATTACGGCTACTTCTGGGTCTTTGGCTTCTTTTAAGATAACATCTATTCTTGTTGATGGGTCAATCATTGGATGAGGTTTTCCTACAGTAAACTCATCTTCTCCTAGGTCAAGTACGGTGTGTTCTTTACTTTGGAAGGAGTTTTGTAGTTTGTATTCTTTTTTCAGTGGAATATTGGAATATCCGTCTTTTCCGTTTTCCAGCATAATTTCTAAGGCTTCATAGGCTAGAGTACCCCCAGAGTATAATCCTCTTAGGTATTTTTGTCCCTTAGCATATTTTCCTACTTCCTCTTGGGCTTTTTTCTCTAGTTCTGCTTTGTCTACTGTGAAATCTACTACATCTTTTACTTCTTCTCCTCTAGATAAGGCTACAGCTTTGTAAGCGGTATCTTCTAAAGTAAGTCCTGCATAAGCTCCATGACTTCTTGCTACTTCTGGGTCTCCACCAATAAAGTGTACTACTGCTGGTTTTTCGGATTCTTTTAAAGCACCGAGTACTTTTTCCATAACTTCTTTTGCTGGGGGTTTGGAGATAACCACTATGACTTTTGTTTTAGGGTCATTTTGTAGGGCACGGATGCCATCTAACATCATGATTCCGCCAATTTCTGTTTTCAAGTCACGTCCACCGGTTCCAATGGCTTGGGTAATTCCACTTCCTAATTTCCCTATAATGGCGGATACTTCTTGGATTCCTGTTCCAGAGGCTCCCACCATTCCAATGTCTCCATCTTTTACTACGTTTGCAAAACATAGAGGGATACCATTTAGGATTGCGGTACCACAGTCAGGTCCCATCACCAATAGTCCTTTATCATGGGCGTATTTTTTCAATTCTAATTCTTGGTCCAATGGAACGTTATCACTAAATAACATAACGTGCATATCTTTTTCTAAGGCTTTTCTTGCCTCAGCTGCCGCATATTCTCCAGGAATGGAGATAACCGCTAGATTTGCATCAGACATGGTTTTATAAGCAGAATCAAAAGTTGGTGGTTTGTAATCCCCTGCTTGATCCTCTGCTTTTTTATTTAATAACTCATCTACTTTTTCTACGGCATGATTAAAGGCTTCTTCACTTTCTGCGTCTACGGTAATGTAGAAATCATTGTTTGTTAATTCTTCAATCTCTGGTGTTAATAGGTTTAAGTTGCCACTTAGTTCTTTGTTTAGATCTGTTGCCATACCTACTAATACTTCTTTTACACCAGGTACATTCTTTACTTCTTTAGTAATAATCATCAATGTTACAGAATCATAATATGTGTTTTTCTTTACTTGCACATGTACTGCCATGTTTTTCCTCCTTTATACTTATACATAATAGTTGTAGATGATAAAAGCTCCTAATAATAAGCCCACCATTGTATCTGTTCCTGAAGTGGAACCTAAGTTAATGGCCTCTTGTACCGCTTTTTCTAGATCTTTTTTATTCTCTGAAGTAACTAGAGCTATACATAACTCTTTAATAGGTCTTGCGAACTCACCTCTGGTGGCTGCAATGAGCATTTGCTGACTTACCAATGTGGTTTGATTTGTAATTTCTTTGATAAGGCCATCCTTGAGATAGGAAATAACCTTTAAATCCTCCTGGCAATATTGGCCTACATAGTAGAGAGCTGCCATCATACCCACCAGCAGATCATCTGCTGAAGGGGTTAATCCAGGACCAAATCCTACAATTCTCTTTAACATATTTTGGATTAGGGATTTTTCTTTTTCAACAATCCCGTACATCAGTTCTTTTATTCTTGGGGCTATAAACTCGCTGTAATGATTACCCGAAAAATCTTTTCCCAATTCTTGATAATTATAGAACTTTATAACCTCAGGATACTCAAAAACTAGGGGGCCTATTCCGTAAAAATTTCCCTGTTCAATCAAGACTCTTAGAACGATACGAAGATTATTTTTTAATTGGGCTTTTCCCAATCTGTGTTGAAAATCAGTGACCAATGAGGGATCCCAGCTAATGGTATTTTGGAGATTAATATGAAAAGCTCCTACCACACTTCGAATTCTCTCTCGATTTATGATCACTTTCATTCCTTGCTGTAAAGATAAGCTTTTCATTGTTTGTCCAGCTGCTAAATCTAGAGAAATGCTATAAGGATTATCTCCATATTTACTTGAAATCAACCCAATCAAATTATTGTCAGCTAGTTGAATGTTACAAGCTTGATCAAAAACTGAATGAATAAATCCTTCTACGGTTTTATCATCAATTATTTTCTCTACCCTAGTACTTATACTAACCGCATTTATCATTTTATTTCATCCCTTATCTTTGCTGTGATTACCTCATCTCTCTTATTATTAAATTCTATTTTTTAGATGGTTTCCCTTTGTTAAATATATATAAAGAAGTTTCAAGCTTTGAACTTTTTTTTGTTATCTTCTTATATTCTTCCTTATTTTTTATTTTTTATCTATGATATACATAATTTTAAGAGCAATTTCTAAATTTAAACGTTGGTGGGCATCTTGAAGGTTGACATGACATATTTCTTCAATTCGCTGAATTCTATATAAAATGGTATTGTAATGGGTAAATAATTGCTTTGAAATCTTTTTTAGGTTGCCGTTATTTTCGAAATAAGACTGCAAAGTTTTCACTAACTCTGTATCCTTGGCTTTGTCATATTCTACCAGGGGCATTAGGGTTTCTGTATAAAAGCGTCTTAACTCTGGTTTTAAATTTTCATAATATAGGAGTCTATAAATCCCAAGATCATCAAAATGTACAACTTTATCTTGGTTAAATAATTTCCCAAGGGTTATGGATTTCTTGGCATCCTGATAGCTTTTGTATAATTCTTCTATCTTAGAATAATACCTTCCAATGCCAATAGATATCTCTATTTCAGGAAAAGCCTTTTTTACCACCTCTATAATGTTTTTTCCCAAGTCAATACTTTTATTTTTTACATCACTACTATCCATTAAGGGGTCAACGGCTAATAAAATAGTTAGACTATCGCTTTTATCACCCATAATTATTTTTTGATTGTGCTTTTGTGCTGTGCTTTGAATGCTTTGTTGAATACGGTTCTTATATTGTTGAATAAATTCCGCATTATTGGGTGTCTTTTTAAAGGATTTTTCAAAATCATCTAGACTAATCACCATAACCACATAGTCTTTGCCAAATTCTAATCCAAAAATAGGTCCTCTTTCAATTGCCAGCTTCTGCAGACTCTGATCAGGAGATAGTAGATCCTCAATAAATTCTATTTTATGTCTTTTTTCTACTTCTAAAATGGCAACTTCCTTCATGACATCCAAAGCTGCTATGGCTGATGAGGTTTCAATGGTTCTCATATCCACTACTTCCAACTTAGCATTCGTCTCCCATACAATAATATACCCATAGGTCTTATTTCCTGCCACTATAGGCATGATAACTTTAGTAACCGTTTTTCCCCCTACCTCATCTTCGGTGCGTTGGTGCCTGTGCAGTTGATAATAGCGGGAGGATATTCCCTGTTGTTTTTGAGCCTTGACCATTAACTCTTCTCGTAGTTCCGGGTTTTCTCTATATAGGGAAACTACTGTGTTATTAAATAAATTATCCTGAATGGCCACAGGGTTTTTTACCATCTTTGCTAGAGCATCACTAATATCTTTTAATTCTCCGCCAGCCAATAATATATTCATCAATTGTCCATGAACTTCCTCTAGAGTGGTCAATAGGGCAGCTTGTTTATTTAATACTTCTGCTAAAATAGGGTTCATAATATCAGTAAAAGAAGCCTCAAAGGGTAGTTCAATAAGGGGGAACCCCAACGATTCAGCCGTTTTAATCATATCCTCTGAAATAGATTTCAAATATCTTCGGGGTTTTATGGCCAGCCCAGCTAATCCTTTTTCATGAAGCTTAGGAATTAATTCCTTTTGTGCTATAGGGTCATCCTTTATAGAATAGGCCGTAGTGAGAAGCAGCTCTCCCCCCTTTACCCAATCCCCAATATCCGGTACCTCCATGATATTTATCTGGGTAATAGCATTGCCCTTACCTCTTTCTCCTGCGATAAGTTTCGCTCCCTTTAGTGCGTCTAATTTTAAAGCCTGTTCTATCGTAATACCTGCATTTGTTAACATTGCTTATCACCTCGTCTGCACTGTAAATACAATAATGCCTCTAGTACTCCCCCTCCTACCGAACGAGCTTTATCTGAAATGGTCAAACAATGTTCTGCCACATCCCTAGCATCAATATCGCCTATCTTATAACCGGGGGTCACTGCTAATCCATCCTGTAATAGACCTCTGAGCACACCAGATATGGTAGCAGGTACGGGCTTTTCTCCTACATAGGCCACAATCTCGCCTTTCTTTACGATATCCCCTATTTTTCTGGTGGCTTTAAATTCTCCTTCAATAGGCGCTCTAAGAACCCTATCGATATCATGTCCGCCTATTTCCCCTGGCACACCGGTATTGGGTATGGCTTGCCCTTTTAAAATAACCCTGCCCAAAAAATGTCCCCTCATGGTTTCTATTACGGCATGAACATCCTCACCTGCAGTAAATCCCGGTCCCACTCCTATGACTATGGAAGCCATGTCCTTATGGGTACCCAAGTTTTTCTTTGCCAGGATTGCATCCACTATGGCCAAGGGTTTTAGCTTTTCTATAGACTCTCCCTTAGGATCAATTAAAATCGGTAAAATCTCTTGATCTATCATATCTATAGCGTCCTCTGGACTTTTTGCCAGTTTAGCCTTTATTCCTTCTATAATCATTTCCCCATCATAAATGGCTTGGGCAAAGGATACTGTTCTTCTTACCATGGTAGGTTTTTCCACTTCCAAAATAACCACTGGAAATCCAGCCATTACTAGTCTATGAGCAATTCCACTAGCAATATCTCCCCCGCCCCGCATTACAATTAAATTCTTCATTAAAATCTCCTCAATTCTACTAAAGATTGACCTGAACCACCCTTTATTGCTTTGATTAATTCTCCCATAATACTAATAGCTATTTCTTCTGGAGTTTCAGCTCCTATATCCAGGCCTATTGGAGCATGAGCTTTATCAAGTTCCTCTTGGGAATACCCCTTTGCCAATAGATCATCCAAGATTTTTTTCACCTTTCTTTTACTACCAATCATTCCTATGTAGTCTGCCCCTGATCTAATGACTCCTTTCAAACTAGGTCCGTCATCATTCTTAGTGGCTATAACTACATAGTGGTTTTTATGAAGTTTTAGCTCTTGTAACTCCTTTGTATAATCCTCTACGATCATCAATCTCTTGGCCGTAGGAAATCTTTGCTCATTACAATATTCCTTTCGATCATCTACCACCATAAGATCAAAGCCCAAAAAATCTACTAATTTTGATAAGGCATAGTTTACATGGCCTCCACCTATTAACACTACGGTAGGTCTGGGATGGATGACTTCAATAAAGACTTGCATACTTCCTCCACAATTCATATTTAATCCACCTTGAACCTCTTTATTTAATTCATAAGAAACTAATTTGGATTTCCCCTCTTTAATAGCCTTCAGAGCCTCTTGGATGACTTCCTTTTCCACCGGCCCCCCGCCTACGGTTTCAGTAATGGAGCCATCTTCCTCTATAAGCATTTTTGCTGTGGATTTTCTAGGGGTGGAACCACCAGAGGAAATAACCGTGGCTATGGCAAAGGCCCTTCCTTGTTCTTCCAGATCAATGGCTTTTTTATAAACTTCCATCCTGATCCCTCCTGTATTCTATGGCTTTTTGATAATCTTCTTGAGTATCAATATCGTAGTTTTCCATTTCTTCAGCAATAGGAACCTTCACTATTCTATGGGGATATTTTTTAATAATCTCTCTAGCCCCTTTATCTCCCTGTAGTGTTTTCATCTCTTCAAAAAAACTCTGACTAAAAATTACAGGGTTTCCCCTATTCCCATTAAAAGTCGGTAGAACAATATCCTGGGGATAGTGAGAAAATGTATCTATTAATAAATTAATGGTTTTTTTCCCAATAAAGGGTTGATCCCCCAATAAAAACATTAATCCCTGTACATCTCCCTCTATATTTTCTACTGCTTTTTTTACGCTCTTACTTTGTCCTAGGGCATAATCTGGATTATAGATAAGGGATATTCCTTTTTTTCGAGCAATCTCTTCAAATTCTCTTTCATGATGTCCATATACTAAATATACCCCTTTTAATTTGGATTCTATAGCCTGGTCAATGACATTTTCTACTATGCTTTGATGGCCTAAGGGCATAAGGAGTTTGTTTTGTCCAAATCTCTCGGACATCCCTGAAGCCAATATTACGCCTCCTACCATTTTTCCTTCTCCTCCACTCTTTGTAGTATTGGATTAAGGGGATTTTGCACCTGTCCCAACAGGATTTTAAAATTCTTGGGATGATCCCGAGATAAAATAATCTGGGCTAGTTCTTCTGCTTGTCCTATAGATTTTTCATCAATTTTATTAATAAGTACAAAGACTTTGCTTTCCTGTTCAACTTTCTTCAATAGACCTTTTTTGTGTAAAATGACTTCTGCCATCATTTCTTTGGTGAGAATAGTATCTTGTTCTTCCTCCCCTAGATGAAGAATGTTCAATATATTTTTTGGCCGATGGACATATTGTTCTGTAATCGGTTTTCCTAAGGCGTCTATTCCAACCACTATAATAACCACATCACTTTTTTCAGGCAAGGCTGGTTCATGGCTAGCATGGGCCTTAAAGGGTTTTCTATTGGCACCATCTGCCTCCACAAGAATAACATCTGCTATGTTTTCTTCTTTGATTTTTCCAACCCAATCTACTGAAATTCCCTTTATCTTATCTTCTCTCACCTTTGTGGTTGCTAAACCAACTATGAAATGCTTTTCAAAGCAGCTATGTAATTCCTCTATAGCTTTTAAGTAGTCGGGTTGAATCACCAGCTTTTCCACTTCATTATCCTTGGGTAAGGCCAAATGAGTGGTGGTAGTAACCAACACTTTTTTGCCCTTTTGGCTTAATTCCTGGGCAAATCTATACATAGTCGTAGATTTGCCTCCCCCTCCCACTAAAGAGATTATGCTGGGAAAACCATTTATTTCCAAACTATCATATATCAACATTTTCTCACCTTTTTCTTATAAAAAAGCTTTCTTTATATTCATACCTTATGATGGCTATTTAAATCATATTTTATCATTATTCTACAAGGATTATAGATCATTATCGGTTTTCTTTAGATATTGACTATAACTATTTTCCCATAAATCTATTAATCTATTAAATGATGGTATTATATTGTAAGGATATTCTACAAAGTATATGCAATTCCTTTGTATAATATTTACAACCTTACTAAAAATTCTATTATGTATTGTAGATAAACAATATTGTTTCTATTTAACTCCAATGAAAAAACTCCTATTCTAGAATAGGAGTTTTTTACGAAGCAGGTTATATTGTAGTTAGAGTTTCATTATTGCTCACTTTCAGCTGATGGTAAAACTTTATTAAGAATTATGCCTGCAACAGCTGCTAATGCCATACCAGAAAATTGTATTGGACTGTCGCCAAGTGGTATTTCAAATACTGCTCCACCAATACCTAATACTAAAATAACAGAAGCAATAATTAAGTTTCTAGAAGCTTTAAAGTCCACATTATTTTCTACTACTGTTCTAACACCAATGGAAGCAATCATACCAAATAAAATAATGGAAATTCCTCCTACTACCGCAGAAGGTATTGTGGAAATAAGACCACCAATTTTACCAATAAAAGCGATAGCTATAGCAAAAACTGCAGCAATTCTCATGATAGCTGGATCCCATACCTTAGTTAAAGCTAATACTCCAGTATTTTCTCCATAGGTGGTATTCGCTGGTGCTCCAATCATACCTGCCATAGCCGTGGCAATACCGTCTCCCATTAATGTACGGTGAATTCCAGGATCTGCCACAAAATCTTCCTCTACAGTAGCTCCAATAGCCAAAACATCCCCCACGTGTTCTACTACTGTTACAATGGCTACAGGAGCAATGATGGTAAGTGCCTTTGCACTAAACTTAGCCATAGTGAAAGCTGGTACAGAAAGCCAAGCGGCTTCTTTAATTGGAGTATAATCTATAACTCCTAATAATGCAGAAGCAATATACCCAACGCCCAATCCGCACAGTACTGGCAATACTTTAATAAATCCTTTACCATAAATATTAACCACTGTTACCGTAACTAAGCAAATAAATGCCAATAACCAATGAGAAGATGCCATATCAATAGCTGTTGGAGCTAAGTTTAATCCAATAACCATAATAATCGGTCCTGTAACAATAGGTGGGAACAAGGAATGAATTAATTCAGGTCCCACTAATTTAATGATAAGGGCTAAAATAACATAGATAATTCCTGCTACAACCAAACCACCCTGAGCATATTGTAAGTTAGCTATATACTCTGCACTGCCCTGTTCTACTCCCCCCATTTGTCCTGCAGCAATAATTACAGGGATGAAGGCAAAGGACGAACCAAGAAATGCTGGCACTTTCCCTTTAGTCATAAGGTGGAATAATAAAGTACCGGCTCCTGCACCAAATAATGCGACAGAAACATTAAAACCTGTTAGCAAAGGCACCAATACAGTAGCCCCAAACATGGTAAATACGTGTTGAATACCCAGCACAGTTTTTTTACCCATCGGGATATAGTCGCCTTTTCTAATGACCCCGTCATTAGACATTGTTTTTTGATCTGCTGACATAAATGTAAACCCCCTTCAATTTTTGATTGCCCCATTGGGGCGTTAAACCTTACTGCCCTGCTTCGCATTATAACCTTTGGCTTTAGACCATAGTTATAATGATGTATTGATACTCAGTCACCCAAAAAGGGGACGGAGTTTCAAGCTTTATAATTGTTTTATAAAATTACCCCTTTGTTTTTATAACAATTCAACAAAGCTTTTTATTTTCCTTCTCCATAGCAAGAAATCTTTGTTTTTTGAAAACGAGTACATAGATTGTAAAAATATATACCCTGCTATGGGGCTTATGACTTTTCATTAGCAGGTAGTTATATTTATACCCCTTATTTACTTTGATAAACCTTTAAGGGCAATTTTCTATATCCTAATCCCACTGACAATCCATTTTATACCAAGCATTTCTTTCTTGATAACTTTATTCTATATAAAAGACAATCATCCCTTTGTAAATACCTTATAAATTCGAGCTCTCTAATTTAGATACTTTACTTAATGTAGTTTTTTATTCTGTCACACTTTCCTTGCTCCTACATAACTTGATAATATAGTCTATTTTTTGGGGAGGAACTTTATATGAAAAGTTTTTCTAATTTTATTAAGTCCATAGGATTAAATCATAACAATAGGATAGAGCCTTCCATTCTATGGAATTTAGAATCCTATCCTATATCCCATTTCCCCATGATTATCCAAGTGAAAAAAGGTGTTGAACATTCTATAGAGAGAACTTTTAAAAGATTGGGATGCAGAGATATAGAATACTTCTCTATTATTAATAGTTTTTATTCCAAGGTACCTATTAAACATATAAAAAAAATTTTAAACCTGCCCGCTATTACTTATATGTCTGCAAATCATAGGGTATATTCCTGTATGGATGAAGTGACGGATAAGATAGGTTCATCTCAGGTAAATCAATTTGGTTATACGGGAAGAAATGTAGTTATTGCCCATTTAGATACAGGGATTCATCCCCATGGTGACTTATCTAGGCCTAAAAATAGGATTATTTATTTTAAAGATTTTATCCATAATCTTTCTAGAGCCTATGATGATCATGGTCATGGCACCTTTGGGGCCGGTTGTATGGCTGGAAACGGTATAATGTCTAAGGGACAATATAAGGGAATTGCACCCGATGCCCTACTTATTGGTTTAAAATGCTTGGACCAATCTGGATCTGGTGAAACTAAAAGTGTTCTACAAGCCCTACAATGGGTATTGGAAAATAAAGAAAAGCACAATATTCAAATCCTTCATCTACCCTTTGGCGTAGATTATCCCTATCCGGTAGTATGGGATCCTTTGGTGGAGGCAGTAAACACCCTGTGGGATGAGAACATAACTGTAGTGTGTGCTGCCGGCAATAACGGGCCCCACCAATCCACTATCCTATCCCCCGGTACTTCGGAAAAGGTGATCACTGTAGGAGGGAGTAAAAAAACTGCACGGCCAGGTATGGAAGATGGCCTATGTGATTTTTCCAGTAGAGGCCCTACCCTGGCAAATGGGACAAAACCCGATTTAGTGGCTCCCGCCCGACAAATTATATCTTTAAATTTCAATACCAAGTTTCATCCCTATCTATCTTTTTCTGGTACCTCTGCCTCCTCTGCCATAGTGACAGGAGCAATTGCTTTACTCTTGGAAAAGCATCCTCAATTTACCCCAGAGGAGGTAAAACTTGCTATAGAAATGTCCTGCGACAGTCTTCATGTGGATAAAAATATTCAAGGGAAAGGTATTCTTAATATTGAGAAACTACTTAGCAATGAGTTCAAGTAAAAACAAGGTAGACACTAAATAAAAGAGAATAGGTAAAGATAGAAAAATCCGGTCAAAATAAGTATTGACCGGATTTTTCTATCTTCTTTCCTCTACCTGGATATATAATTAAATGGATTTTGAGGTGTCCCATTTTTTCGAATTTCAAAATGCAAATGGGGACCTGTACTATTTCCAGTATTACCCATCTTTGCAATTTGCTGTCCTTTGGATACTCTTTGCCCTGAGCTTACTAGTATTTTACTTAGGTGGGCATACCTTGTGGTATAGCCTGCCCCATGATTCACTTCCACAATATAACCATATCCACCCCTATAGCCGATAAAGCTGGTGACACTTCCTCCATCTGCCGCATAAATAGGGGTCCCTGTACTATTTGCAATATCGATTCCTGCATGACGTCTTCCACCGGATCGCGCGACACCAAATAATCCTCCTGCTCCTGTCCGTCCTGATGCAGGTCTACTGAATTGTCCCGTTCTAGCCGTAGAGGGCTTTGCTTTGGTGCCCTTTGCTACAACTTTATCTGTAGGTTCTTTTATCACTTTTTCTGACAAAATAGTTTTGGTCTCTTCTATTCCATTTTTAAAGACTATCTCTGCTGTAACTTCCTTAGCCCCATATTTTCCTTCAGTAATAACCTTTTGTTTCCCTTTCTCTAACTTCTTATCCTCTTTATAGATGGTTTCAAAAGGAGTTTGTTCAGTGGTTGTCATAACTTGTACACTTTTTATACTGATAAAAGGCTTTGGTACAGTTAAATTAATTTCATCTCCAGGATGTAAATCATCAATGTTTACATCAGGATTACTTTCTTCTATTTCTCTGATTCCCACATCAAAGGCTCTAGAGATATCCCAAGTAGTATCTCCCAAAGCAACTTGGTAGATTTCTACTTCATCTGTTCCTTGCTCCAAATACTGGGTGGCTTCCTCTTTAGGAGAAATTTTCCCTAGCGGAATATCTTTTTCCACTATTTCTACCTTCTCTACAAAACTAACTTCCTTAAGTTCTACATTTTCTTTTGTGTTTGTATATGGTTTTTTAATTTCTTCTAAAATATCCTCTGCAATGTTTTTGTTTTCTACAGCAACAACTTCCTTACCGTCAATTTTGATAATTGCACCGGCCTTTTTCAATTCAACACTTTGAGATAAAGCCTTTTGAAGATGATCCTCTGAAGTAATATCTTCCTTCTCTATTCTGATTTTTTCAAAGGCTACCTCCTGCTGGAAAAGAACCTCATCTCCTCTAGCTAAAGTGATTTCTTCCTTCATCCCTTCCAATAGCTGTTGAAAATCTTGTTGCCTTTTTACAACGCCTATCTCCTGACCATTGAAAATGACTTTATACCCTAGACCTGATTGATAAGCTCCCAGAAATAATAAAGATGCCACAACTATGGCCGTAAAAGATAGGGTCAATCCTAATTTTCTTTTAATGATTAATTCTTTCATCCGTAAAACTTTTTTGTCTCTATTTATTTGTGTTATTTTACTGGAAAATTCCTTAAAAATCTTCTTCATCTTCTCAAGTATTTCTCCCATGTTTACACTCCCCTATAATCATTTCCCTTATATGTATGTAATGTCTTTACAAAGTTTGTAACGTTTATGTAACGTTTTTATATAAATTCACGAACATTCATAGTTTACCACATATTTCATAAAATACAACAGAATACGGGATTTTTTTTAAAAATTCCTTCCATATGGTTTTAGCATATGATATACCTGTCCCAATTATGCTATAATAGAAGTATAATTTCTAAAGGATGGTGTATTGATTGAACAAGTTTCAACTTACAATACAAAATGACGACTTAGGAATTACCCCAGTGGAAAATTTATTTATCAATCATTATTTACCAAAAGCTCCCGGTGACTTTGTCAAAGTATATCTTCTGGGGCTAAAGTTTTGTTTTCAAAGTACAAATCACAGCATTTCTAATGAAGTAATCGCTAAAGCCTTGGGCTTATTAGAATCTGATGTAGTGAAAGCCTGGAATTATTGGCAAGCTCAAGGCATTGTCCATATATCTCCGGCTGAAGATGAAAACAAGATGATTTCCTTTTTAAATATAAAAGAGGTGGTATTAAATAAATCTTCCTTGGTAACCTCCAATACAGTCGAAGGATCTACCCAGGAGTTGGTTTCTTCTAGAAAAAACCAAAAGGTAAAAGAAATGCATGAAATTATTGAGAAAATGTATGGGCGACCATTGAGTCCTATGGAAATGAAGCTTTTTCACCAATGGATGACTGAATATTCCTTTTCTCCCGAGGTCATTATTCTCATGCTAGAGGATTGCTTTAGTCGGGGACGTAAGGAAATGGCCTATATCAGAAAAGTAGCTCTTAACTGGTATGATGCTGGCATTATCGATGTAGAAGATGCTGAAAAGTACATGGGTACCCATAGAGATAAATGGGAAAAATACTTTAAAATCATGTCTTCCCTTGGGTTTAAAAACAGGCAACCTTCCCAAAAAGAAGAAGAATTAATGGATAAGTGGATTATAAAATATAATTTAGACATAGAGATTATTTTAGAAGCCTGTGCAAAAACTACAGCAATTTCTGAGCCTAATTTCAATTATATTGATAAAATTCTTACTGATTGGCATGACAAAGGCTTTACCACCCTGCAAGAGGTGAAAAATGAACAACCTATGGTTGCAGACAAAAAATATACGCCCAAAAAGCCTTCTCAAAAAATCAGTAGTAAGCTTGATCTAGATCATAGCTATGATATAGAGAGTCTAGAAAAAAAACTTTTAAAAAGAACTAGGAGTGATATAAGTGATTAAATCACTTATTGTTGACATTATCCAAGAGTATGATAAGAAAAGGGAAGATAGTCAAAGAAAACTAAAAATGCGTAAAGAAAAACTCTACCAGGAGATCCCTGAGTTAGCTCTCATTGAAAATAAAATGAGAGAAATAGGGTTAGAGGTAGTAAAAGCTGTGCAGTCCCATCCAGAACAGGTAGAACAGCTCACTGCCAAACTTAAGGAAAAAAGTATTGACTTACAAATGGAAAGAGCTGAAATATTGGCTTCCCATGGTTATCCTGTAGATTATTTGGAACTCAAGTTTTCTTGTAACTTTTGTCAAGACAAGGGTTTTATTGGAACAAAACGTTGTAAATGTTTTGAACAACGTCTAATCGATAAAGCCTATGTGCAATCTAACTTACATAATTTATTAGAAAAAGAAAACTTTGATACTTTTCATATAGACTATTATGCCGATAAAGAACAAGAGGGCCAAGAGGAAAGCCCCCGTAAGAATATGGAAAACATTTTACTGGGATGTATTAATTATGCTAAAGACTTTGAAAATCACAACAAAAATCTTTTCTTTTACGGCAGCCCTGGTCTTGGAAAAACCTTTCTTTCCCATGCCATTGCAAAGGAATTATTACAAAAGGGTAAAATTGTCCTTTATCAAACCTCCTCGGATTTGATAGACTTTATTCGAAAAAATAAATTTGATCAAAATAACAACCAAGAAAATACTTTGTTAGAAAGAATTTATTTAAGCGATCTACTCATCATTGATGATTTGGGAACTGAGAATCTAACAGAGTTTGCAAAAATGGAATTATTTAACATCATCAATAAGCGCTTACTTACAGGAAAAAAAATGGTGATATCCACTAACTTGTCCCTCAGAGAGCTTCAAGAAAAATATCCTAATCGTTTTACCTCCAGAATACTGGGGCATTTTCAACTTTATAAATTTTATGGAGAAGATATTCGGATAAAAAGAAAGAATATTTTATAAGCTAAGGTAAAAGGTAGGGATTATCCGCTTCTGCAAATAAGAAATATATATTTATTTATGATACTCTAGCATCAAAAATAGGGGGAAGAATAAACTTCCACCCTTTTTTTATTTCCCTAACCATCGTTCAAAAAACTTCTGATAATCCTTGCCGGTAACCGCTTTGGTAATACTCTTTATATCTTTTCCCTGTACATTGGTAAATTGATTTTCCCCCATATAATATTGTAATATAGAAAGCATATTTTCCTTTCCAATCTCCTTTTCTAACTGATAAAACATTATAGCCCCTTTACTATAGACCAGTCCAGAATATTCTCGATTGTCTTTAAATTCATCAACGCTTCTGGCAATAATTTCTTTCTTTCCTGGGAGTTTATCCTTTATTCTAGTGTAATCATCGACCACCATGGTTTTAAATACCCGCATTCCTATTTCTTCTCCATACTTCTCCCTGAAATATAAAATTGTAGAATACTCCGTTAAGGCCTCATCTATCCAAGGCTCCTTCACCTGATTATTCCCTACTATACCATACCACCATTGATGAGCAGTTTCATGGGCGATGATATATTCCAACATCAAGGTAGTATCCATAGCAAAAACATTTTTATCTATATATACCAAATTAGGGTATTCCATTCCTCCAATGTAGAAATCACTGGCTACTACTGAAAACTGTTTGTAGGGATAAATTCCAAAACTTTTATTAAAAATATCAATAGAATCCTTTGCCACCTCTAAAGCCTTCTTGCCCTGCTGATTTTCCCCATAATATACGTGAATATCTGTATCTCCCGCTTTGTCCCGTAATATTTTAAAATCCTTGCTCATCACCCAGGCAAAATCTCTTACCCCATTGGCCTGAACTGTCCATGTCTTTTCTTTCTTCTGTCCCTTTGTTTTTTGTGTATTTACAATGTCCCCTGTGGTAGCCAATTGATATTCCTTTGGTAGGGTTAAAGAAACTTTATAATTGCTTACTTCACTGTAAAAGGGGTCTCCTATAGCATAATAGGGGTCTAAATTCCATCCCTCATCATCATATACAGCAGCAACAGGATACCAATTTCCCAGATTGTAAGTAGTCTCTCCATAACCAAATCTGCTAGCTGAAGGCGGAATCTTTACTTCATATTCAAAATAAAGAGTAACTTCCCCTTGGGATTTTAATACTTCTGGTAAATCAATTTTGAGAATAGTTTTTTGTTGGCCTTCCACATCATATTTGACTTGCTTTCCTTGCACCTTGACATTTTTTATTTCTATATTGCCTGGTTCAAACCCCTTTGGATAAGCAAATTCCATTTCATCTGATGGGAAGGGAAGATTTTCTTTGTCCCCATAGGCATTGGGATATAAATGAAAATAAATAGTCTCAAAATCTTTGGAATGTTTATTAAAATATGTAGTCCTTTGTATTACCTGCAGGGTATTATCCTTCTCTACAAATCTAGCCTCTAGATCATAATGATGTAATCCATGTTGGGAGAGATGATTACTACTTTGAGGGCTCCAAAAATGAGATAATAAACCCTCATGAAGCTGCACACCCATGATGCAGATAAAAACCATAAGTAATACTAAAGTGATATTTCTGATCATTCTTTTTGCCACTTTATACACTTCCTTAGAATCATGTTATCTATCTATATTCTAAAAAGAGCTTGACCTATAACCCTTGTGCATAGAATAACCTAAAAACTATACAATATTACAGGCATAAAAAAAACACCTCTAAGGGTGTAATATAGAAATGGAGCTGGCGATAGGAATCGAACCTACAACCTGCTGATTACAAGTCAGCTGCTCTACCGTTGAGCCACGCCAGCATAATTCAATTATCACTTCATATCTAGATTAAAATGGCGACCTGGAAGGGACTCGAACCCTCGACCTCCAGCGTGACAGGCTGGCATTCTAACCAACTGAACTACCAGGCCACTTCTTTATCTTCAATATAAAAATGGTGGTCGCAATAGGGCTCGAACCTATGACCCCCTGCTTGTAAGGCAGGTGCTCTCCCAGCTGAGCTATGCGACCAAAAATGGTGACCCCTAGGGGACTCGAACCCCTGTTACCGCCGTGAAAGGGCGGTGTCTTAACCGCTTGACCAAGGGGCCAATGGTGACCCATCGGCGACTCGAACGCCGGACACCCTGATTAAAAGTCAGGTGCTCTACCGACTGAGCTAATGGGTCAGGAAACCTACAGTGTTGCTGTTAACTTTTTACTATTTGCCTTCCATAGATCTCATCGGAATTAAGTGACTCGCGAAAAATTATTTCATAATTTTGGCTCCCTACTTATACCGACTGAGCTAATGGGTCAAATGGACAAGCTTTCTTGTCCCACATTTATATATATTACATTAGCTTACCTAAAAAGTCAATTATTTTTTTACAAAATAGATAAGTTTTTTTCTTCTTTATTGACGATATCCCGTGCAACCACAATTCCTGTAACCGAGGCTTGCATCAATCCTCTGGTAATCCCTGCACCATCTCCAATGGTATATAAGTTTTCAATCTCTGTTTCAAAATTAGGATTTACTTTTACCTTACTGCTATAAAACTTACATTCCACTCCATAAAGAAGGGTATTCTTAGAATATAACCCTGGGGCTACCTTATCAAAGGCCTGTAGGGCTTCTATAATAGAAGTCAGATGTCTATTGGGTAAGACATAGCTTAAATCTCCTGGTACCGCGTGTTTCATAGTGGGTATAGTGGTAGATTTTTTTAGACGATCCTTGTCCGTCCGTCTTCCTTTTAATAGATCCCCTAATCTTTGTACCAGAATCCCACCACCAGTTAGCATATTTGCTAGATTTGCAATATACTGTCCATATTTAATGGGTTCATTAAAGGGTTCTGTAAAAGATGTAGATACTAATAATGCAAAATTTGTATTGTCTGTTTTTAATTTTTCATCGGCATAACTATGTCCATTGACTAAGGCTATCCCACCTTCATAGTTCTCTTGGGATACCACGCCTCCAGGATTCATGCAAAAGGTTCTAACCTTATTTTCAAAGGTATCGGAATAGTATACTAGTTTTGCCTCATATAAATCCTTAGTGAGATGATCGATAATGCTATTGGGCACCTCTACCCTAACGCCAATATCTACCGCATTATTTGTGGTATCAATAGATAGTTTTTGTGTTTGCTGGCTTAGCCATTGGGCGCCTCCTCTACCAGGAGCTGCTATAATATATTTTCCCAATAGGATTTCTTTATCCTGCCCTTTTTTCTGTACCCTTATTCCCTTTACTTTTTCATTTTCCACAAGAATATCCAATGCATCTGTTAGTTCCATAAAGGTTATATGATCTTCTTTAATCAAATAATCATACATCCCACCTAAGACGTCAAAGGCCTTTTCTGTCCCTAGATGCCTCACTGGACAAGGAATTAAGCGTATATTGTGTTTAGAAGATTGATATTGTATCTCTTCTATTTTTTTCTCATTCAAGCCATGGATCTTTCTTTGGGCACCAAATTCCAAGTAAATTTCATCTGCATAGTGAATAAGAGATTGGGCCTCTTCTTCAGACATATAATCAGTGATATGTCCACCTACCTCATGACTTAAGGATAACTTTCCATCACTGAAGGCACCTGCTCCTGACCATCCACTCGTTACTCCACAGGGATCACAGCCCACACAATGATTTGTGGTACGAGCAGGACACTTACGCCTATGGATTTCTCTTCCTTTATCTATGATTAAAACTTTTACATCCTTATTTTGCTTTGTCAGTTCTAAAGCAGTGAAAATTCCTGCTGGTCCCGCACCAATAATAATGACATCATATATTTTCCCCATATTACGCCCCCACCTTCTTCATTTTTATAGGGTAAAACCTGAACTTCCCTATGCTATACTATCAAAAATAAGCGTGAAAATCAATCAACATGCGAATATTAACAAGCATTTATTAGATAATATTCGATATATTATCTATATTTCCTTTTCACCTCTTAGGCAAAGAGAGGGGATAACTCTCTGCTATGGGGTTAACATTTCTAAAAAATAAAAAAATCATGGATAAGTTTAAAATGCTATCTATAACTTATCCATAATTTTTTTGCAAATTTCCTATTGATGATGTCTTTCCAAGCTAGCAAACTTAGTAAATTGTCCCAACCACACCAACTTAATTACCCCGGTGGGACCGTTTCTTTGCTTGGCAATACTCACTTCACCTATGTTTTTTTCCTCGGTATCTGGATTGTAATACTCATCCCTATATAAAAACATAACTACATCGGCATCCTGCTCTATGGCGCCTGATTCTCTCAAGTCTGAAAGGATGGGCCTATGATCTGCTCTAGCCTCTGGAGCACGACTGAGCTGGGAAAGAGCCAATACTGGACAATCCATTTCCCTAGCAAGGGCCTTTAGGGAACGGGAAATCTCTGAAATTTCCTGTTGTCTACTCTCTATCTTGCCATTCCCCGACATCAATTGTAAATAATCAATCAGGATTAGCCCTAATCCATGTTCCATCTTCAGTCTTCTACACTTAGCCCTCATCTCCATTACGCTGATACCAGGAGTATCATCAATAAATACAGGAGCTTCTGCTAAAATAGCCATTCCTTGGGCCAACTTATCCCAATCGCTTTCTTGTAAATCTCCTGTTCTCAATTTCTGACTATCAATATGGGCTTCGGAGCATAGCATACGATGGATTAATTGCTCTTTAGACATCTCTAAGCTAAATACGGCTACAGGCACTTTCTCTTTTACTGCCGCATGTTGGGCGATATTTAGTGCAAAGGCTGTTTTGCCCATAGAAGGACGGGCAGCGACTAATATAAAGTCTGACTTTTGAAAGCCTGAGGTTTTACTATCTATATCAGTAAACCCTGTGGGAATACCGGTAATTTGACTTTTATTTTTAAATAACGCTTCAATATTATCAAAGGCATCCAAAAGTACCTCTCTTATGGGTACAAACCCATCAGTAGTACGCCCCTGGGAAATGTCAAATATTCTCTTCTCTGCCATTTCAATAAGATCACTTATTTCCTCTGAGCCTTCATAGCTCTTATCCAGAATGTTCGAAGAAGCTCTAATTAATTTTCTCATTAAAGATTTTTCTTCTACAATCTTTGCATAATGGCGTACACTGGAGGAAGAGGGAACAGCGTTAGCTAATTCAGCTAAATATGCTGCTCCTCCTATTTGTTCCAATATATTGGTGTTTTTTAATTGCTCAGATAATGTGATGAAATCCACTGGTTCAGATCTATTGTATATCTGTACAATGGCATCAAATATTGCCCCATGGGCTTCTCTATAAAAATCCTCTGCTATCAAGATTTCTGTAGCCCCGGCAATAGCCTCTTTATCTAACAACATTGATCCTAAAACAGATTGCTCTGCTTCTATACTTTGAGGTGGAACACGTCCCATCATTGCATCCATTCACTTTTACCTCCCACTACCCTAACTTCTAATTTTGTGCCTCTACTTTGACAGTCAAATTCCCTGTGATGTCAGGATATACTTTTACTTCTACATTTATATTGCCCACGTATCTAATGGGTTCTGCTAAACTGATCTTTCTTTTATCTACTTTTATCTTTTTTTGGCTTTGTAACACTTGGGCAATATCCTTACTGGTTACAGAGCCAAATAATCTTCCATCTTCCCCTGCTCTTTCTTGAATGACAATAGTGGTTTTTGATATTTTATCTGCTAGGGCTTGGGCTTCTTCTACTTCTCTTTTTTTTCTAATCTCCGCTGCCTTTTTTTGTTCTTTTACCTTGGTTATATTGCCTTGACTAGCCTCTACTACCAACCCCTTAGGTAATAAATAATTTCTTGCATAGCCATCACTGGCATTGACAATTTCTCCTTTTTTACCTAATCCTTTTATATCTTGTTTTAAAATTACTTTCATTTTTCTTCCCCTTCCTGTAAGTATTCTTCAATGGCATTTTTTAATAAGACTGTTGCTTCTTCAAAATCCATATCTACTAATTGGGCCCCTGCCACTGACAGGTGACCTCCTCCACCAAGTTTTTCTAAAATTACCTGGACATTGACATCCCCTAAGGAACGGCCACTAATAGAAATGTGATTATCCCGGGCTGTCATCACAAAGGAAGCAATAATCCCGCTAATATTTAAAAGCTCATCGGCGGCCTGTGCTGCAATTAAATTGGCATCCCGCACATCAGATGGGCTAATCGAAATGGCAATATTGTCCTTAAAAATTTGAGCCCTTTGTACAGCCTCTGCCTTGGCTACAAAGGTAGACATATTATTTTGAAATAATTGCCTTGAGGAAATGGTGTTGGCTCCTCTTCTTCTTAAATAAGAAGCAGCCTCAAAGGTACGTACTCCAGTTTTAAAGGTAAAGTTTTTGGTGTCAATAAAAATGCCTGCCAATAATGCGTCAGCCTCTATAGGCTCTAGTTCTATTTTATCTTCAATGTATTGGAGAATCTCAGTTACCATTTCACTAGTAGAAGATGCATAGGGTTCCAGATAGGTAAGCACTGGGTCTTCAATAAACTCTGATGCCCTTCTATGGTGATCAATCACAATGACTCTGCTTACTTCCTCTAGGAGCTCTGGTGATTGGGTAAAGCTTGGTCTATGGGTATCTACTACTACCAATAGTGTTTTATCGGTAGTACTCTTCTTAGCCTTTTCAGGAGAAAGAAAAACTTTATTGTACTCCTCCCTGACCATTCTCTCATATAATGTATCAATATTTGGATTGGATTCTTTAAAGATGATATGGGCGTCCTTGTTGAGGGCTCGACAACACCTATAAATCCCTAAGGCAGATCCAAGACTATCCAAGTCTGGAAGATCATGACCCATAATAAATACCTGATCTGCTTGCTCTATAAATTGTTTTAAGGCATGGGCCATTACCCTGGCCTTTACCTTTGTTCTTTTTTCTACTGCCTGACTTTTTCCACCGTAGAAGGATAGTTTCTCTCCTTTTTTTACCACGGCTTGGTCTCCTCCCCTACCTAAGGCAATATCTAGGGCAGCATTAGCAGATTCCTGAGATTTAGATGGAGTATTTCCCTCAATACCCACCCCTAACCCAATACTTAGGGTAATAGGAATTTTATTTCCTGATTGAATCTCCCTTATGGTATCTAAGATATCAAATCTTTTTTCCTCCAGGGCATTTAAATACTTGTTTTCAAAAATCATAATGTATTTATCATTGGTATATTTTTTAAGCAGAGCATCGCTTTGCTTTGCCCACATATTGATCTTTCTATCAATAGCCGCTACAATAAGAGATCTATTGTTTTCAGCAGTTGATTGCATCACTTCATCATAATTATCTATTTGTATGAAGGCAATGGAGGGTTTTTCCTGCTGATAACGCTCCCTTATATGAACATAGGAGGTTTTATCTACCCAATACATCATAATAATATTTTTACTTATTTTTTTATGATTGGATACCTCAACTACATTACTTAACACCTCATAGGTACGTCCATCTATCTTTTCGGTAAGGGATTTTTTTCCCTCCTTGCTACTTTCTAAGATTTCTTTTATATGAATATCTTTAAAAACATCTACAATCTTTTCTTCCAACAGGTTGGGTTGATTGCAAATATTGGAAAATTCTTCGTTGTACCAAATAATGGTACCGTCTTCCTCTAAAATGACAAGAGGTAAGGGTAAATCCAAAAGAGTCTTCTGGGTAGCAGTATCAATATTTATAGATAAATTTTCAATATATTTCGTCCATTTTTCTTTCTTTTCATGTATACTACGCCAATTGTAATAAATAAGATACAACAGAATCAATACGCCTATACTAGCAACAATAGGATTATAAATAAATATAATCATAACAAGGATTGCTATAATCCATAGATGAATGGTTGTATCTGGTATTAATATATTCCAAAACTTTCCGTCTTTCATAGTTGAACCTCCCGGCAAATTAGCGCCCATTATGTTTTATTAGGTTTCTAAAATTAAAGACTACATCAAACAAACCAATAAAATGAATCATGATTTGTAGAAAGGGGGTCAGTAGGATAAATAGATATCCTATAAATTTAATTCCTTTGGAAAAGTTTCTATGGTGAAAAAAATAAGAGATAACGGCTAAGCCTTGGATGAAAAATACCATAAGAATTAAATACAAAACATTGCGATGGACCATATCAAAATTAGGAATTTTTAAGTATTGACCTAAAGTGGTTAAGACGATTATAAAAAATAAACCATAATTTGCATGACTAGGTAACTTCCAATTCCTTAAGGGTTGAATTTTGGCCACCTGGTGATATCCTAATCTTGGTAAAAGCTTTTGTGTGACCAACATATTTATTCCTGTAATGGCCATGGGTATGGTCAATAAGATAGCAGGAAATAGCATGTTGACCGTCTGCATCATATTCTCTATTCTTTCTACTGCCTGATCTAAGATATTGGGGTCAACACCCATTTTCTGGTACATATTGGTGATTTCCCCCATAGACAATTTCATCATTTCAGTCATTTCAGTAAGAATATCCACGCCTACAATGATTCTATAAAATTGAAACATTACCACAATAGATAGCAAGGAGGTCACATATCCCAAGAGTGCAGTCTTAGATATACTCCATTGTTTCTGATAAGCGTATCCCAAAACAATACCTAATAAACCATACATCAAAATCAAATATCCCGAATAAACAATAGGAGTAAATATACTTACTAAAACAGAAGCTATAAAGGTAGCCAATAGGCTGATGGTCATCCCCTGTCTTATCCCCAAAACAATAATCGGAATGGGCCAAATAAATATTAATAGGTTAAGAAAAGGGATATAATAACTAAGAACTCCTAAAAGAGCGGTTAAAGCAGCCATAATCGCTCCCTCGGTCATTGCTCTGGTATTAAATTTTTTATTCAAATATAAACACCTCTATCTATTGTTTTTGATATATTGGCATAAATTAGATAGATCTCCAAACCATTTTTCTGCTTCGTGTTCTTCTACAATACCCAACTTTAACTTACTTTCCAGCTTTTTATCTATATCTTCATACTTTACGCCTAATCTTTTTCCCGCTAAATAAGTTACCATAATAATATTAGCAAGCACATCAATAATGGCTTCTTGGCTAATCTTAACACCCTTAAAGCATAGGTCAAAAAGACTAGAGACCCCAGCTAATAATTCGCACTTTAGCCATTCAATCATTCTGATGTTCTTTGTAATATCCATATCCTTATTCATGGAGTTCATACTCACATCCCCCCTATTATTCTATTATATCAGATATCTCCTAATTCTAAAAAAGACTTTTGGGTTTTCTTATTTATCCTTATATTGAATGAAATAGCAGACTTTTTTATCGTGAAAACGGTTGGCTCTGCCCTAATGCCATAGGAAAAGTTGCTTTGGAGGGGCATGATCAACTTTCCCATATTACAAAATAGCAGCAAAGCTGCTTTATTGGATGTAATACAAAAGCTTGGTCTCTTACCAACAAGACAAGCTCTTCTCTTTTATAATAAATAAGCCCATCCTATGGATGGGCTTATTTGCTTATTCTGCAGTAAAGGGTAATAAAGCAATACTTCTTGCTCTTTTGATGGCAATTGTTAATTGCCTTTGGTGTTTTGCACAGTTACCTGAAACCCTTCTAGGTAAAATTTTACCCCTTTCAGTAACGTACTTGCTAAGTTTTCTTATATCTTTATAATCAACATGATCTACTTTATCCGCACAAAAACTACAAACACGTTTTTTAGGTCTTCTGAATGGTCTAGCCATATTTTTCCCTCCTTTTCTAGAATGGAAGTTCATCCTCTTCTCCATCAATTGGATAGAGGTCATCTAAATCAACGTCTTTAGTGGCATTGTCCTGAGATGGATATCCACCACCTCTATTGTCTCTGTTTTTAGACTCTAAGAAATGAACCTCGTCTGCCACTACTTCAGTGATATATCTTCTTTGCCCATCGCTACCTTCATAGCTTCTGGATTGGATTCTTCCAGATACCGCAACTAAACTTCCTTTATTTATATAATTCGCGCAATTTTCTGCCTGTTTTCTCCAAACTACGATGTTAATAAAATCTGCTTCTCTTTCACCATCTCTATTCTTGAAAGCTCTATTGATCGCAAGAGTAAAATTGGCTACTGGAGTACCATTACCCAAATATCTTAATTCTGGATCCTTGGTCAATCTACCAACTAAAGAAACTTTATTTAACATTTTTCCACCGCCTATTTATTATTCTTCTTCTTTAATAATAATGTGACGAATAATATCTTCTGTGATTTTGAAAACACGATCTAATTCAGCAGGAATAGCAGGATCAGCTGTATAATTCATTAAAACATAGTATCCTTCTTTAAATCCTTTTACTTCATAAGCTAATTTTCTCTTTCCCCATTGATCAATGCTTTCAACAGAGCCATTGGTTTCAATAATTCCTGTTGTTTTTTCAATTAAGGATTGAACCAATTCTTCCTCTGCCTCTGGACGAATAATAAAAATAGTTTCATATTTGTTCATTACCTTCACCTCCCATCTGGACTAACGGCCCTATATAATATAGAGCATGGACTTACAGAACGATATTATATCACATATTGATTATAAAGAAAAGTTTTTAATCCATTTTTAAGACTCCATCTTCTACAAGGTGGGTTCCCAATATTTTTTCTTCATATGAAGTAGAGTTTCTACCTAAAGTTTTGATGTTCAGCCTTAGCTAGACAAGCTCATTCTTGGCTGTCATCCTCTACCTTTTTTACTATCTTTTTTACACTTTTTTCAAACTTAGAACGGGGGAGCATAACCACCCGACCACAGCCCAAACATTTTATTTTAAAATCCATACCTACTCTAATGATCTCCCATTGGTCACTACCACAGGGATGTCCCTTTTTGGTTTGGACAATATCCCTAAGACTATATTTGTCTCCCATGACTTTTCCTCCCTGCTATTGTTCTAATTTCTTTTGATAAACACTTCTAGTAGGATAGGGTATTTCTATACCTTCCTCATCAAAGGCTTGCTTAATCTCCTGGAGTAGTAGTCTTTCCACTGCCCATTGTTCCATATTTATCGTTTTAGCCACAATCCTAATGCTTATGGAGAACTCTCCTAGATTTTGTATCCCTAGGACATCAGGGCCTTCTACTATTGTATCATTTTCTTTGGCAATCTTTTGACACAGTTTATTTAAAATCTCTATTGCCCTTTGGATATCCTCCTCATAGGCTATACGTACATCTACCATAGCTCTCATATTTCCTCTGGAGTGATTGGTGACTCTAGAAATTTCCCCATTGGGGAGAATATGAAGGTCTCCATTGAAATCCCGAATTTGGGTAGTCCTTAGGCCCATATTTTCTACGATTCCTCCAAAACTGTCTATATTAATATAATCTCCCACAGAAAACTGATCCTCTAGAAAAATAAAAAATCCTGTAACTACATCACGGACTAAATCCTGGGCACCAAAGCCTATGGCCAGTCCTCCCACCCCGGCAACAGCGATAATGGAGGTAACATCCATAAAAAATCCTACAATAGTCACAATTCCTACAAAATAGATTAGATACCTAAATACACTCTTTAAAATTGTAGATAGGGTATTGGCCCTTCTCTCTTCTATAGAAATTTTTCCCAGACTTTTTCTATGAAAAAATTTATCAATAATCTTATTTCCCAACCTTATTGCAATACTCATGGCAATAAAGACCAAAATGGCTCCTAAGAATTTTTTAGCCCCTTCACTTAATATTTTTATGGCTTCATCAGAAAGTTGAATAAAAAATTCTGTGGGATCTTTACCCAATCGAGTTAGTAGGTTTTCTAACCACTTCAATGTCCATCCCCCTGCTCTACTATTTTTTCAATACTCTTTTTCCCCTGTTCTACTTTTACCTTAAATATTCCATAATAGGAAAGGTTTTTATTCTTTAAAGTTTCCTGGGCAAAGGGTATGTCTTTTTCTTGTATTTGTAGGGAGAGACCACAACTACTAGTGATTTCCCTGGGTGTGGGTATCATCATGATTTTTTTCTGTGCTTCCTTTAAAGCTTGCTCAGTAGAAATTGCATGATGAGTTGAGTTAAATGCAATGATATAATAATTATCTGTCATGGGTATCTTCCTTTTTCTTTTTATAATACTATAGATTTTCCAGCCTCATGCAAGGATTCTACAATGGTGTACATATTGGATATATTTCCTACCTGTAGTTGTTCCTTAAGATGATAATAATCCAAGCAAGTGCCACAGGACATAATCTCTACACCCATTTCCTCTAGTCTTTTTAGGTGTTCTATAGAGGGTGATCCTATACAGGCTAATTTCACTCCATTATTTACAAAAATTAGCTTATCGGGTCGTGGCTCTACCTCTGTCATGGTATATAAATATCCCTTGATCAAAATATTGCCCAATTCTTCTTCCCCTGTACCCATTTTATCATTTCCTATTAAAATAACAAATTCCCCATTGCCCTTCTGTACTACAGGTTGTATATTTTCTATAGGCTGTACGCCCTCTTCCCCTTTGGTGAGGGTGATGTAATAATTCCCATCCTTTTCTTCTACATCCACTAAGGTATTCATTTTTTGTGCTAGCTTTTTTACATTCTCCTTGGCAACTTCATTGTCCACTATGGTAATTATACTCCCTGCTTTCATTTCATCTAAGGCTTTTTTTGTATTAATCACCGGTTGGGGACAATTTAACCCTCTACAATCTATTTCTCTACTCATATGACAATTCCTCCTTCTCTTTATCCCTATTTTTATATTGAAAAAATTTAAAATTTCTTATTTATATAATGATACCATAATAATCTTTGTATCTTAGGGCTATATATTTTTTTTATAAAGAAAAGAATTCCATTCAAAAATATTATTATAAAAATTCTCCATAAATATCCACTTATTTTATAACATCTTTATTCATGAAATCCTTCCCTTATGGAAACAATGTACTAGAGGAAGGAGGTTGTCCATGACATCTTTTGCTAAAAATCAGTTTGAAACCTATACCATAAGCAGTGATACTCCCCAGGCTATAGCTCGTTTTTCTGAGTATTTTCATCAATGCATAAAAAGTATCCTGCCAAGAAATATTGAGAACATTATTGTTTTATGCATTGGTACAGACCGTTCCACCGGCGATTGTTTAGGTCCCCTAATTGGTCATAAATTACATAGGCACCAAAACAAATATACCAATATCCACATTTTGGGTACCCTGGAAAGTCCTGTTCACGCCAAAAATTTGGAAGAATATATCGAGAAAATAAAAAGGGAGTTTCCCTCTCCTTTTATTATCGCCGTTGATGCCTGTTTAGGTAAGTTTGACCGTGTAGGCTATATTAATATTTCTCCGGGACCTTTAAAACCAGGAGCTGGAGTAAATAAAAGCTTGCCCCCTATAGGTGACATGCACATTACTGGTATAGTAAATATTGGTGGATTTATGGAATATATTGTTTTACAAAACACCAGATTAAATTTAGTAATGAAAATGGCCGATGTTATTAGTCAATCATTACATAGGAATTTTTTACTTTTTGATGGTTTTTTTACATCTAAAGAAGAAGTATTTGAAAGAAGGATAGGAAAAGATGGTTAGAAACAATATCAGGGTGGTATGAAGACCACCCTGCTACCATGATAAGCGTACAATATATTCTGTTTCAATAGCTTGAGAGTTGTCTAAAGCAGAAATGCACTGAGGGCGGTAAGTCACCCAAGAGTTTCACGCATTCATACATTAGGAGTGCTAACCTTCCTTGGTGGTTAATCTTAGATTTTAAGGTGTTTAATAAAAATCTCTAAAAAGGGGAGAATAACTTCTTTGCTTTAATAATTGGTCAATTTCATCAATAGACTTATCTCTAGCATTTATCATAAAGGCTCCATTTTTTGTATGAATATTTTCTCCTGTAAAAATTGTGGGGCTAGATGTTTCCTGTTGAAGGTTTGATCCCTCATGACCATTGTTTATATACACTATGGCATCTATGGATTCATCCCCCCCTAGATTTACAATCTGATATCCCTTGTTTTCTAAACCCTTTCGAATGTCTTCCAAATTTCCATCTATAGCAATATTCAAAAAACCACCTCCAATAGCTTTATTATGAGCAGGAGGTAGTTTTTTATTCAATTTTATTCTTATTGATCTGCTGGTTGCGCCATTAATGACATCTCTTGGGCCACTGAGACTTTTAGGCCCTTTTCTATTATTTCAAAAGTGGGAGAGTGTTTTTTCGAAATTTCTCCGTCAGCATTTACCCAAATCTCTTCCTTGGATGTGATGGTTACTTTTTTCCCTCTGAAGGTCTTGACCCAGGGCAGATCTATATGGCTGCCTTTAAATACCCTTGGAAATAAAAAAAGCAACTTTAATTTAGAAAGCTTTGTGATCAGATAGATATCGAAATAACCATCCCCCACATCAGCTGTGGGAGCTATTTTCATTCCTCCGCCATAGTATTGACCATTAGCAATGGCACACAGCATCACCTCTTCATGATGCATGACTCCATCAATAGAGATATTCAATTCAATAGCCTTAAAGGTAAACAGTGCCTTTAATAATCCCAATACATAAGCAATAGATCCCTTGACAAATTTTTTAAAAAATTCTGTACATCTTAGTACCTCTACATCTAATCCTACACCGGCCACATTAACAAAACGGTGTTCTTCCATATTTCCTATATCCATCTGTTTTTCATTTCCATCAAAAATTACCCTTAGAGCTTCCTGCTTATCCAAGGGTATATGAACACTTCTTGCTAAATCATTACCGGTTCCTGCTGGGATTATTCCTAAGGATATGGATTTGTCCTTTAGTCCATTAATGATCTCATAGATTGTACCATCTCCACCTACAGATACCACCTTAGAGTATAGATTGTCATCAACCTGAGAAGCCAATTCTATGGCATGCCCTGGGTATTGGGTGTAAGCAATTTCCCATTGTACATTTCTATCCCTCATAAAATGTATGGCTTGTTCCATAAATTCCTTTCCTTTGCCCTTGCCAGCAATTGGATTTACAATAAAATATACTTTCATTAGGCTCACCTACGCATATATAGTGTTTTTCTTTGCCCTATCTATTGCTAATATTTCTTCTGCCGTTAATTTATAATCAGATTCGCCGTTAGTAATAGGTTTTGCATAGGTATTGCAATAGTCTCTTCCATAAATTCCACTCATAATTACACCATTATTTTTTTCATCTAACATGGCAATAGAATAACTTAAATCACTGCCCATATCATTAAAGGCATTATAACGAACAACCCCCATTTTCTGCACACAATCTACTAGCTTTTCATCTAATTTTCTTTGACTTTCTAAGATTTCTTCTAGATTTCCTAGAGCCTGGGCTAGATTTTCGTTGTGTTCAAGCAATAGGTTCTCTATGACCTGATGATTTTTTCCACCCATCATCTTATAATATTTCTTCTTCCATTTCCCAATTTTAATACTTTGGACAAGGGATAAAACCAATAATAACAAGGAAAATAATACCAGCCCAATAAGCACCCATAATTGATTTTCTTCGACAAGTTTCAAAATTTGATCCATTCTCTTTTCCCCTCTATTATGCTAATTTATTTTAAATCAATATACAATAATATCTTCTTTATATTATCATAATTTACCCTCTTATTCTATTTACATTTTGTAACTATTCCCCGGGAAATATTAGTAATAAAGGGATGAGGGATAAAGTCCAGTGCTTTGTTCTAAATACAAATTTATGTAAAATATAGTTAGATAAACAGATAGATTAACCCCTATAATCTATCTAGAGTATCCTCCTTCATCTACAATAATCTACAAATTTCGAGGAATGAAGGCAATAGAAACCTATAGAAAATAAATATCCCATTGTCTTAATCCTTTAAAGATAAGTTGAGCTTTACCCCACAAAAATAATTTTCTGCAAGGAATAAATGAAATTGACGTCATGTGCAAAATATGTAATGATACATAAAAAGCAATATACTTAAATCATAGGGGGAAAAAATGAATAAGAAAATATGTTTTATTTCAAACTTGTGTTTGTTAGTATGGTTTTTTCTAGATATGATAGGCGTAAGTATTGACAATGGTATTTTAGTGACTAGATCCTACAGAGAAGATGGCGTATTTTTCCTTATATTTTTATTTTTATTTATCGGATTTATTTTTAAAGAAAGACTGGGGAAATATTTACTTTCAGGGTGGCTTTTTCTATGGTTCTTCACCCAATTTTTATCCCACTGGTACTTTACTATATTTGGTCCTGCCCAAGGAAAAATGAATTATTTTGCAGATACAATAAAATTAATACCTTCTTCCACCATTTATATCCCTGATTTCTATCACATAGTTCTACATATATTGATCCTTATTTCCCTAATCAATATGATTCTTTATTGTAGGATCTCAACACAATCAAAAATAAATCAAAAGCACATATGAAGGGTATACGGATAAAAATCAATCTCTATATTTACAGGTTGAATATTCTTAGGACCTATTAAACTATAACTTTAATAAAGTCTCTGCAAGTATCCTTAGTCTAAGGGGATTACAAAACAATTAATTGCTATTCTTATATGCTGGGAATGAGTAAAGTATTAAGACTTAATAATCGACCAACAACATGAAGGTGGTAGGTACAACAATGAGAAAGAATGCAATGTCTATTGGAATTATAGGAATACCCGACGATGAATCTATTAAAAAACTAGAAGAAGTTTTGGGAAAGCCTATTAAAAGGATTGAAAAAGATGGGAAAATTATTTTATTGGTTGGTAAAGGGCTGTTTAAAAAGAAAATTGTAATACCATTTGAAAAATAACCCTTGATGCAAATTTTTTATATTAAGCGTCATATCAGGAGATAAATGCGTCGTAGACTGCCCTTCTTTTCATGATAGGAACAGCCGGATTAGTTAAATTCCGACTTGCTACGTTTGGGGTAAGAGTTTGTAAAATTTGCTTTCAGCAGCGTCAAAAACTCGCTTTGCTCAAACACTTGACTTAAAACGCTTCCAGCTACATTAACAAACTCTAAACCCCTACACTACGTCAAGTCTCCATTTAACTAATCCAGCTGAACTGTAAATAGTGCGTTATAAAAAGGCTTGTCATCCTGAGCGTTAGCGAAGGATCTTAGACCCAAAAGACAAACATAAGATGCTTCGTTTCCCTCAGCATGACAGCCACTTTTTACGACGCACTATTTATGTGTCAGCTGGGGGAGTTAAATGGAGATTTTGCTTTGTGAAGAGACTTAGAGTTTGTTAATGAAGCTAGATAGGCGCTTTAAGTCAAGTGTCTGAGCGTAGCGAGTTTTTGACGGTACCTATATAGCGAATTTACAAACTCTTGGGCTCAAACATGGGCAAATCGGAATTTAACTCCCCCAGCTGTTCCTATTCATAATAAGCGGTATATTCTAGGACGTATTTTTCTTATAGTACGTCGCTAAAAGTAGTTGTCATGCTAGAGGCATTGAAGGATCCCATGTCTAACACCCAACATTCTTCGCCACAGGCTTAGAATGACAACAACCCTAGAATACCATCCTAAAGAGTTTTGCAAGATGTCATTCTGAGGAGCTTTGCGGCGAAGGATCTTATATGGCACAATTACTAAAATACACATAAAAATAAAGAGATATCAGCCTAAGATATCGCTTTATTTTTATATTAATAATTTTTAAATTTTTTTCTTCAAACCTTCTTCTATGGCTTTATTCATTGCTTATTTCTTTTAACGCACTAATAACTTCATCCACTTCTTCCTTGGTATTAAAATATCCCATACTAAATCTTAGGGTACCCTGTTCAAAGGTACCGAGGGTTTTATGGGCTAAAGGTGAACAATGTAAGCCTGAACGACAGGCGATATCATATTTATGATCTAAAATAAAACTAATTTCTGAAGTGTCCCTTTGCCCCATATTTATAGATACCACAGCAGCTTGCTTCTTGGCACCTTGAGTCCCATATACTTTTACTGCTTCAATTTCCTTTACTCCATCTATGAATCTCTGGGTTAACATTTCCTCATGTTCCCTAATTCTATCCATGCCTTCTTCTAGTAAAAACTTAACTCCCGCTCCTAATCCCGCTATTCCTATGGTATTTGGTGTACCACTTTCATAACGATCTGGTAACATATCTGGTTGTATCAAGGACTCTGATTGACTCCCTGTACCCCCTTCCCTTAAGGATTCCACGAACAAGCCTTCCTTAATATACAATCCTCCAATACCCTGAGGTCCCATTAAACTCTTATGGCCGGGAAAGGCCAACATATCTATATTCATTTTCTCTACATCTATGGGGTATACTCCTGCACTTTGAGCAGCATCTACCATATAAATAATCTCATGTTTTTTCGCAATGGCCCCTATCTTTGCAATAGGAAGGAGGGTACCCACAACATTGGATGCATGGGTAGTGATAATCATCTGGGTATTTGTTTTAATGGCTCTTTCAATATCCTCTACATCTACATTTCCCTGGGGATCACCTTTTACAATCGTTAATTCTATGATGTCCTTTTTCTCTAAAACCTTTAGAGGACGTATCACTGAATTATGCTCCATGCTCGTGGTAATAACGTGGTGGCCTTTTTTCAAAAAGCCTTTTATTCCTAGGTTAAGGGCATCAGTAGCATTGTAAGTAAATATAATTTGCATAGGATTTTGGATTTTAAATAGCTTTGCCAATAATTCTCTAGTTTTATATATCATTCTCCCTGATTCTAAGGCCATTTTATGACCTGCTCTGCCAGGGTTGGCACAACTTCTCATAACCCTTTCCATTTCTTCATATACCCTTTCTGGTTTGGGAAAGGTAGTGGCAGCATTATCAAAATATATGGTCATATCTACACTTCCTTTTTTATATTGATATAAAAGGAGAGAGGCTTTTCCTGCTTATCCCGTTTCTCCTATCCCTAGATTTTAGATTTGGAATTTCTATATCCTCCCCATCATCTGGCTTGTCCCTCTCTTAAACTCCTCTTTTGCTTTTCCCAAAGAAGATGGACCCTAAAAATACCACAGCAGCGACTAATATTAGATTGATATTCAGCATAATATAACCGTTAAAGTTTAAATTGTTTCCTGCAATAAGTTCACCCACAAAAGAAAAGGGACGATGCCAAAACAAAGTAGGTCCTCCTACCATATAAAAGATATTCCATTGGGTAAAATCACTTACCTTATTTATCGGTGTTCCTAACACTTGACTGAGAATAGTAAAAAATCCAGCAGGTAAAACACATATAATAGCTGCAATAATTCCCTTTCCATAGATATTTTCACTATTATTACTGGCCGATCGCACGCCTATATAAAACCAAAATAATAGAGTAAGTACAAATACCACCATTAAAAGTGTGGATTTCAAGCCATAGTAAATGCCCAAAGGTTTTAAATGTTCTAATAAAGATATGAGTAAAAAAGTAATAAAAACAATAACAATATGACCAATATTGCCTATTACTGCGCTTTCTAAAATTTTTTCCTTAGACATATCCAGTTTTTCATCCTTTCTTGTTTCATATTGATTCATTCCGCCTGGTTAGGATCGTTCTACACATTTTAGATCTAGATTTTTCAGATTATAAAAATTCTATAATCAATTGCTGCTCTATTATTGTAACATAAGCAAAATCATTTAATCATATTTTTTATCCTTTTATTTTTTGCATTTAATATAATATGGGAGGAGTGATAAGCCTTCTCTAGGTATACTATTTTTCTTGGATAGGTTTTAATCTCATTATAACCCCTCACATATATTGTACCAAATTTTTTTCCTATATAGAATTTGAAAAAGGCATAAGTGTTTTTCTCCTATTTAGTTTTTCTATTTTGTTTTTATCAAGTTTTAAGACTCTATCCTTTACATATAAAGGACCTATACATTTAAATTGCTGTTTAAGTAGGTCTTTTTTCAAAAAAGGCCTATATTTCCCTTTAGAGAGGTTTTTGGCCTTAGATAACTTATTCTATAAGAAAAATATTTAATAGCCTCACAATGGAAAATAAGCCCTGATTTTTTTGATCTTTAGCTATAAACAACAACCAATGTTTCACGTGAAACATTGGTTGTTGTTTATAGATTAGAAGTAATAATCTCCATAATTCTTTCTAAATCATCATTAGAATAATATTCAATTTCAATTTTGCCTTTTTTCCTTCCATGGGAAATAAGGACTTTGGTTCCCAAAGTTTTTTGTAGATTGTCCTCTAGCTCAATAATTAGGGGGGATTTATTTTTTGCTGCCTTTAGTGGTTGAGTATCTTTTTTAATATTTTTTACTACCTTTTCTAATTCCCGTACTGACATTTTTTCTTCTATTGCTTTTTTCGCTAAGGTTACTCTTGTGTTTTTGTTTTCCACTGTTAATAGGGCTCGTCCATGACCTGGGGAGAGTTGATTGTCAATGAGATAGGATTGTAGTTCCTTAGAAAGATTCAGCAATCTTAATGTGTTGGTAATAGCCGTTCTACTCTTTCCCAGCTTATTGGAAATCTCCTCCTGGGTAAGATGAAATTGATCCATTAAAAGTTTATACGCCTTAGCCTCTTCTACAATGTTTAAGTCTTCCCTTTGTAGGTTTTCTATTAAAGCAATTTCCATTATTTCCTGTTCTGAGAATTCTTTTACAATGGCAGGGATACTTTCAAGACCTGCTAGGCTTGCCGCCCGCCATCTTCTCTCGCCAGCTACAATTTGATAACCACTATCCGATGGACTTACCAAAATGGGCTGAATCACCCCATGTTCCTTTATAGAGGATGCCAATTCTTCTAATTTCTCCCGACTGAATTTTCTCCTAGGTTGCTGTTTATTGGGATAAATATCTCTGATCTTTATTTCTAAATCAACAGTTTTTTCTTCCTCCATTTCCGGAATAAGGGCTTGTAGCCCCCTACCCAAACCTCTCTTAGCCATTTTACTCACCTTCCTCTGTATAATCAATAAATTCCTGAGCAAGATCAAGATAAGCTTCTGCCCCCCTGGATTTGAGGTCGTATTCCATAATAGGCAATCCATAACTGGGTGCTTCAGCAAGACGAACATTTCTAGGGATTAAAGTGGTGTACACCTTTCCCCTAAAATACTTTTTCGCTTCATCTACCACTTGGATAGACAGATTGTTTCTCCCATCAAACATACTTAATACTACACCTTCTATTTCAAGGTTGGGATTTAATCCTCGCTTTACCAGTTGTATGGTGTTCATTAGCTGGCTGACTCCTTCTAAAGCATAATATTCACATTGAATAGGGATCAAAACACTATCAGAGGCCGCCAAAGCGTTTATGCTCAATAGACCTAGAGAAGGAGGACAATCGATAAATATATAGTCATAATCTTCTTTTACTTCTTCAATTTTCTTTTTTAACTTTACTTCCCTTTGGTTTTTTGATGTTAATTCAATTTCTGCCCCTGCCAACTCTACAGTAGCTGGTAGGATATGTAGATTATCAAAGTCTGTTTTAATAATCGCCTTATGGCTATCTAAATCGTTTATTAGGACATCGTATATGCTATATTCTAGATGGTTTTTATTTATTCCTAGCCCACTGGAGGAATTACCCTGGGGATCAATGTCTATCACTAGAACTTTTTTGCCTAATTTCCCCAATCCAGCACTTAAATTAACATTTGTAGTGGTTTTACCCACTCCTCCCTTTTGATTGAAAATTGCTATAGTCCTAGACAAGTGATCACTCCTATTACACCAAAATCATTTTTCACAAATCATATCTGTTTTTTATCTATCTTCACCCATCGTGCCCATAGAATGAAAAAATACCCAAGACACTTCTACATCTTCATGAATTTTGAAAGTTCCCATCCCTTAAATGAAAGAAGCCTGTAATTACTATTAAGATTTAACTTGTTTTCCTATATATCTAAGTATTTAAGAAGCTTTAGAAATTCTTTCCTTCACTTTGTTCCACTGAGATGGCACACCTCAGGCTTTTTCATAAGTTTGTAATGCTCCTAAAGAGAAAGATTTGCCAAGTGTATTTTAAGTTCAATCTCAAAAATCTACTAACTCTTAGCCGGAAAACGACGATAATTACAAATTCCACTAGCACAATAGGTTGTTTTATTCTATTCTATCATAGATTTAGATAAAAAATATCATAAAAGATGGATGTTTCACGTGAAACATCCATCTTTTATGATAAAACTGCTTTTTTATTAATTTTCCTTTTATAATAAATTATAAATCCCTTATTATCATTGGTTGTACTGGTTAATAAAAATTCAACGAATACAATAGATCTATATCTATCCATTAGGTTGACTCCAACGGGTGGGAAGATACTCCGCTTCTTTCTCTATCTTCTACCTCTTTTAAAATCCTCTTATGCAAAGGCAATCTTTTTATATTTTTATTTCCATGGGATTTTACTTCTCTATTGTTGTTTTAATCTTTTGGGTATCTTTACTTTTACTTCTATGTATTCCTCATGATCTTTTTGCTCAAAGGTAGCGTTTATACCTGTTTTTTTAATTTCATCAAAGGCATTGCGAAGGGTATTTATATAAATTCTTAGATTGATAAAGCTTTTTACCCTTGCTCTAGCATTTTTCCTCTTGTCTCCGTCTCCTGATTGTTCTTCCATTAGTTTTTGTCTTGTCTTTTCTATTAATTCTTCGGTCTTTTTTACGGTCAAACTTTTTTCAGTGACCTTATCCAATATTTCTAACTGCAATTCTTCATCAGGCAATCGTAATAGGGAGCGAGCATGACGTTCAGATAGAGCTTTATCCACAAGTATTTTTTTTACTGGATCACTTAAGCGCAACAGTCGTAATTTATTTGCAATAGTGGATTGGGTTTTCCCCACCTTTTTTGCAATTTCTTCTTGGGTCATATGATGATCATTTAAAAGATGATGATAGCTTTGAGCCTCTTCAATATAGTTTAAGTCTTCTCTTTGTAAGTTTTCAATTAGTGCTAAAACCGCGGAGTCTTTATCTACAATTTCTATGACTATTGTAGGTACCTCTTTCAATTCCAATAGTTTTGCTGCCCTTAATCTCCTTTCACCAGCTACCAACTCATAGTGAGTTTCCCCTATTTTTCTTACACTTAAAGGTTGTAATATGCCATAATTTTCAATAGAAGCTGCCAATTCTTCAATAGATGACTGATTGAAGTATTTTCTAGGTTGGTATGGATTAGGACGTATATTTTCCACCGGAATATATTCTATTTCCCTGGCAATAGCATTTTCTTTCATTGGATTATTCCCCTCAACTTTCTCCACTAACTTTTCCTCATAGGTATATAAAGAATATGATTTAAATATAAAACATGTATTAAGATTAGTATTCTATATAAATTTGTCTGTTCCTTCTAGATTAAGGAATTTCTTGATGAATAAAGGTAACTTTCCTTCGTCATTATTTTTAATTTTTCTTATTTTATAGGGCTTTTTGTCGGCTTTCCTGGTTTTCTAGGAAATTTAGTCGGAGTTTGTTTTGTTTTTTTGATCACTAGAATATAATGAACAATATCGCTAAAGGGAAGCTTTACTTCCACAATTTCCTGCATTTCTCCCCCTAATAATCTAAGAGCTTTTTTACTTTCCTTAAGTTCTTCTTCATAATTTGGTCCTTTCAAACACAGGAATGTTCCATTCACTTTTAAAAATGGAATACAATATTCCGCCAATACCGCCAAGTTTGCTACAGCCCTAGAGACCACAACATCAAAAGATTCCCTATATTTTGGGTCTTGACCTAAATCTTCTGCTCTTCCGTGTATACAATCAATCTTGCTAAGGCCTATTTTTTCTGTGGTATCCTTTAAAAATTGAATACGCTTATTTAAGGAATCCGCCAATACAAAGGAGATGTTGGGATAAAGTACTTTTAAAGGCACTCCTGGAAAACCTGCTCCCGTACCCATATCCAGTACCCTATCCACCTTTGTAAAATCAATGGCTTTGCCGATGGTAAAACTATCCAGAAAATGTTTAACAATAAAGTCCCTATCCTCTGTAATAGAAGTTAAATTCATAGACTGATTCACTTCTACTACAATATCTTTATATGCAAGAAGTTCTTCAATTTGTTGGGCGGATAGATTGATTCCCAGTTCCTCTGCTCCTGCTAAAAGAAGCTCTTTATTATTCATCTTCCCTTTCATCCTCCTTTTTCTGTCTTCTCATTTGTTCCATGTAGATCATAAGTACAGAAATATCAGCAGGTGAAACTCCAGATATTCTGGAGGCTTGCCCTAAAGATGAGGGTCTTATTTGATCAAGTTTTTGCCTTGCTTCTATACGCAATCCTTTAATCTGATGATATTGAATATCTGAGGGAAGATAGTTATTTTCCATTTTCTTAAAGCTTTCCACTTGCCTTAATTGTCTATGAATATATCCTTCATATTTTACTTGGATATCCACTTGCTCCGCTGCCTGATCTGATATTTGGGGTCTTTCCTTATCTAGAAATTCAGTATTATAGTAAGTCACTTGAGGTCTCTTCATGAGCTCATGTAAGGATATACTGGTTTTTAACGGTGTACTTCCTATGCTTTCTAAAAATGCCTGTACCTCTTGGGTGGGCTTTACCATTACAGATTTTAAACGTTCCAATTCTATTTTAAACTCTTCTTTTTTATTTACATATTTCTGGTATCTTTCTTCAGTAACTAATCCAATAGCATATCCCTTTTCAGTGAGTCTCAAATCTGCATTATCTTGACGCAAAAGCAGGCGATATTCTGCCCGAGATGTCATAATTCGATAGGGCTCTTTCGTTCCCTTAGTGACAATATCATCGATTAATACGCCTATATAGGCCTCTGAACGATCTAAAATCAGTGGTTCTTCACCTTTTATATATTGTACTGCATTAATACCCGCTATAAGTCCTTGAGCAGCAGCCTCCTCATAACCAGAGGTGCCATTAATTTGTCCTGCCAAAAATAACCCACTGATATTTTTTAATTCTAAAGAAAGTTTAAGCTGTGTAGGATCAATACTATCATATTCAATAGCATAGGCTGTTCTCATCATTACAGCATTTTCTAAACCTGGGATGGTTTTTATCATTTCCATTTGTACATCCTCTGGAAGACTAGAGGATAATCCTTGAACATATAGTTCATTGGTATTTAGTCCTTCTGGTTCTATAAATATCTGATGACTGGGCTTGTCAGAGAAACGAACAATTTTATCTTCAATAGATGGACAATATCTTGCCCCCACTCCCTCAACAACTCCGCTATACATAGGAGATCGGTGAAGATTTTCCTGGATGACCTTATGGGTTTTATCATTGGTATAGGTTAGATAGCAGGGAACTTGTTCTTTTTCTAAAGAATCGTTCATAAAGGAGAAAGGAACGATTTTTTCATCTCCTGGTTGGATGATCATCTTTGAGAAATCAACGGTTTTCTTATCTATCCTGGCAGGAGTTCCCGTCTTTAGACGCATCAAATCAATTCCCTTATCCATTAAATCATGGGATAATTCTTCTACCGCTACTAATCCATTGGGTCCTCCACTATAATGAACATCTCCAATGAAAATTTTCCCTCTTAAATAAGTACCCGTAGCCACAATAATGGTCTTGGCATGAAATATTCCTCCAGATTTGGTAAGCACGCCTTTTATCTTACCCTCTTCAATCATTAATTTTGTTACTTCATTTTGTTTTACCACTAGATTTTCTTGTTCTTCTAATGTTTTTTTCATGGAATGTTGATAGGCTATTTTATCTGCCTGGGCTCTTAGGGAATGGACTGCCGGTCCTTTTCCTGTATTTAACATCCTACTTTGGATAAAGGTTTTGTCTATATTCAGACCCATTTGCCCTCCAAGGGCATCTATCTCCCTGACTAAATGTCCCTTACCTGTTCCCCCTATAGCCGGGTTACAGGGCATATAGGCAATACTATCTAGATTAAGAGTGACCAATAATGTCTTATAACCCATTCTAGCTGGTGCTAAAGCTGCCTCACATCCTGCATGCCCCCCGCCTATAACAATCACATCATATTCTCCTGCAAAATATTCCATCTTATCTCCTACTTTCCAATACAAAAATTAGCAAAAATCTGATCTATAATGTTTTCAGACACAGTATCCCCTGTGACTTGTCCTAAATAATCCCAACAATCCTTTAGATCCACCGACACCAATTCCAAGGGAAGATTGTCTTCTATGGTACCTATCGTTATATCTATACTATCAAAAGCGCTTTCCAATAGATTTTTATGACGAATATTGGATACTAACCCGGTATCTGAAATAGCAACTTGTCCTCCAAAGACCATTGTAGATATGGCTTCTTCTAAGGCATCTAATCCCTTTCCTTTAAGAGCCGATATTTCAATCATTGTTTTCCCCTCAAAGTATTTATTAATTTCCTCTTGGGATACCTGAGTTGGAAGATCTGTTTTATTGAATAAAATAATTGTTTTTTTATTTTTTACTAATTTCATTAGGGTTTTATCTTCATCATCTAAAGGATTGCTAACATCCAATAAAAATAGTATTAAGTCTGCCTGCTCCATATGCTGTCTTGATTTATCTACACCTATTTTTTCAACAATATCCTGGGTTTCCCTAATTCCGGCGGTGTCCACAATCTTCAATGGTATACCATTGATATTGATATAATCCTCTATGACATCTCTAGTGGTTCCGGGCACATCGGTGACAATAGCTCGTCCTTCCTTTAACAGTGCGTTTAAGAGAGAGGATTTTCCCACATTGGGCTTGCCAACAATTACGGTATTCAGGCCTTCCCTAAGGATTTTACCGGTATCTGCACTTTTTAATAAACTTTGGATTTTTTCCTTTACTTCCTCAGCCTGCTTTAGCAGCGTATCATAGGTTACTTCTTCAATATCATACTCTGGATAATCAATGGATGCTTCTATATGGGCCAACATATTGATAATTATGGTACGAATTTCTTCAATATTGTAGGAAAGACTTCCCTCCAATTGCCCTAAAGCTACTTCCATTCCTATATTGGTCTTTGCCGTAATGACATCAATAACTGCCTCAGCTTGAGAAAGGTCTATGCGACCATTTAAAAAAGCCCGTTTTGTAAATTCTCCAGGTTCAGCAAGTCTAGCGCCATTTCTTAAAACCAATTCCAACATTCTTTTTACTGGTA
This sequence comes from Irregularibacter muris, assembly GCF_024622505.1. Lineage (NCBI taxonomy): Bacteria > Bacillati > Bacillota > Clostridia > Eubacteriales > Eubacteriaceae > Irregularibacter > Irregularibacter muris. Next base: position 13,727 of record NZ_JANKAS010000008.1, on the reverse strand, counting down.
CAGTTCCCCCATGACAATTAATTTCTACCACATCTTCTGCTGTGTAGGTATGGGGGCCTTTCATCTTACTAATTAATACTTCATCTATTTTTGTTCCTGTATTAGGCTCTATAATAAATCCATGATTGATGCTTCTATTGTTTAATGCAGAGAATGCTTTTTTTGAGGAAGATTGAAATATCTTCTCAGTAATAGCAAAAGCATCCTTACCGCTCATACGCACAATGCCAATACCTGCCTCACCGGGGGCAGTAGATATAGCGGCGATGGTGTCATTTACATACATGCTTTTCACCTTCCTATGAGATTTTTATCTCTTTTCTTCTATAGTTATAGGCTTTAGATTTTTCTTCTTTGTTATTATACCAAAAAACCCCTTATACAATTACATAAACCCAGCACCTTTAGGAATATCTTCGATAATATTGCCTAGGGTAGCTGGGTTTTCTCGTCACTATTTTAATGCAATAACCACTTTCCTGTAAGGTTCTTCCCCTTCACTATAGGTGGTTACCTTTGGATGATTTTGAAGAATGGAATGAATAATTCTTCTCTCATAGGGATTCATTGGTTCTAGTAATACCTTTTTATTTGTCTTCTCTACCTTCTTAGCCAAACGTAGGGCTAATTGTTCTAGAGTTTTTTCTCTCTTTGCCCTGTAGTCTTCGGTATCTACTACAACTCGAATGTATTTTTCCCGATTTTTATTTACGACTAAACTCACTAAGTATTGAATCGCATCAAGGGTCTGTCCTCTTCTTCCAATGAGGATACCCATATCTACACCTTCAATTTCAATCTCCAGTGAATGTTCATCCAATTGAGTCGTTATTTTGGCCTCTATATTCATAGCTTCTAGTATTTGAGTCATAAAGCTAGAAGCCATTTCTTCCACATTATCCTTAACGGAAATTTCTACCTTAGCTAACTTATTACCCCATAATCCAAATAGTCCCTTAGAGGGTTCTTCTACAACATTGGTTTCTACCTGGTCTTCCCTGAGTTGTAATTCCTCTAAGCCATGTTCAATGGCTTCTTGAATGGTCTTTCCCGTAGCCACTATTTTTTTCATGCTATCTGGAAACCTCCTTATCCGACACTACACTCCTCATCATCACATATTGTTGTATCATTTGGAATACATTGCTTACCACCCAATAAAGGGCAAGTCCGGAAGGAAATCTTATACTAATCCAACCAATCATAAGAGGCATAATCATATTCATGGTCTTTTGGGTTTGATCGCCACTATTGCTTGTACTCATCATCTTAGTAGATAAATATGTCGTTAAGGCAGCAAGCACAGGCAATATATAGTATGGATCGGGATTTCCTAAGTTGGGTAACCATAGAAAACTTTGTGCAACATGTTGGTAGGTACCCTCTGGAAATACATAAGTCTGTGGATTCTGTAATACTCTAAATAAACCAATTAATATCGGAAATTGTATAAGTAGTGGTAAACATCCACCAGCAGGATTGTAATTATGTTCCTTATACAGTTCCATCATTTTCTCATTTAATTTTTGTTTATCATTTTTATACTTTTGTTGTAAAGCTTGAATCTTTGGTTGTATGGTCTGCATTTGCTTCATGGAATTGGTTTGCTTTAATGCCAAAGGAAGCAAAAATACTTTTACCACAACCGTAAAGGCAATGATAGATAGCCCATAGTTTTGGAATAGAGAATAAATTCCATATAAAAGCTTACCCAGTAAATCATATAGTATAGCCACTCGTATAAACCCCCATTTCATTATTGTGAATCCCCATCATCCTAAGGCAGAGGATCAAATCCGCCAGGATGAAAAGGATGACATTTTACAATTCTTTTTAGACCCAAATAAAGGCCCTTGGATAATCCAAATTTTTCAATTGCTCCATAGGTATATTGGGAACAAGTAGGATAAAATCTACAACTTTTAGGTAAAAGTGGGGATATCATCCTTTGATATAATCTTATTATAGATAATACCATTCTCTTCATCATAGACATCCAACCTTAGTTTTTTTCCAAAAGATCAACTTTTTTTAATAAATGGACCAATGCACTCTCTATGGATTTATAATCAGCATCATTAGCCTTTACTCTGGCAATCAAAATCATATCGTATCCTTTTTTAATTTTATCCTCATTTAGCCTATAACTTTCCCTCATCAATCTTTTTACCCGATTTCTAACTACACTATTTCCTACCTTCTTACTTACAGAAAGTCCTAGGCGATTCACATAATTTCCATTACTAGAATAATAAATTACCAGCAAACGATTAGCAAAGGATTGACCCTTATTATATAGTAGTTTAAAATCTTGATTTTTTTTTAGTGTATGGGTATCGTTCATTTAAAAATACTTCCTCCAATATTTGGGTAATCTTTACATTTATTATCCCCATTAAGCACGAAATTCTACATCTCATCTAAAAAAAAGGACAAATCCTCCTACTTCCTTTTTTTTATGAAATAGGAAAGTTAACCTTCCTATTTCATAAAAATAATTGTAGAAAAAGGCCACTATACTGCGGCCTTTATGCTGATAATACTTTTCTACCTTTTTTTCTTCTTCTTCTTAATACATTACGTCCAGATAAAGTAGACATCCTTTTTCTAAATCCATGGACTTTTTGTCTTTGTCTTTTTTTAGGCTGATATGTTCTTTTCATGCAAGGCACCTCCTCGTGTATCCAATTATATTAAACCATAGTTTACACCATTATAATAAGTTTACTATAAAATTATATCGATTACCCCTTACCATGTCAAGCAAGAAAAGCTGGTAATCCTCCCATATCTTCACAAAATAATACAGTTTTTTTCCATAACTAAATGACAACTTGTTCTTTCGGGTTGTTGAAAACGTCCCCTTTTGTTTCATTCTAAATGTAGAGTAGGGGAGTGGAACATCTTAAACTCGCTTAAATGCTCAATTTTTTCCTATGCTCACAATGACAAATTTAGGTATTTTCCTTTATATATGATTTTTCAACAGTCTCTGAGAACTTGTTCTCTACAGCAAATATTGTAGAATAATTTTCTATTTTTATAGCCTATGTGGATAATATTAATTTCTCTTCTTCTTTTTGTGGATAATTTATTTAATTTTTATTGATAAGCCCTGCATTATTTGATATCATATAAACACATTGTTGATAACTTATAGCTTTTATACATATTATCCACAAATTTTCATAGTTTGTGGATAATATTGTGGATAATTAAATAATAAAGGTTTATTTTTTCTTTTATGTGTCTATACTCAAGATAATTAGCAATATTTTCATGTTAATAAATTTTATCCACAGTTGTTGATTCATTCATTATACATATATACACGTATATCTTTTCACATTTTATCCACAAATTCAATCTAATGTTTGTCATCTCTTCTTTTTTCCCTAATTTTTATTTATTTCCTACAATTTTTATGTGGATAAAGAGTGGACAAACAGTTATTATTTACACGATAGGGGGTTTATCTATGACATCTCCACTATTTGAAGTTTGGGCAAAGACATTAGAAATTATCAAATCAGAACTAACCGAGGTTAGTTTTAATACCTGGCTAAAAACCATTGAGCCAATTTCCTACCAGGGCAACCGGATCATACTAGGGGTACCCAATGATTTTACAAAGGGAATATTGGAAGCTAGGTATATTGTTCTAATATCCAATGCTCTCAAACAGGTAACTGGAGAACAAATAAATATAAAATTTACTATACCCACTGAGGAGATCCAAAAAGAGGTATATCAAGAGAATGATGAAAAGGCCAATATAGTAAGTGCGCCACCAACCAATCTCATCCCCAAATATACCTTTGAAACTTTTGTTATTGGTAATAGTAATCGCTTCGCCCATGCTGCATCTTTAGCTGTAGCCGAGGCACCGGCCAAAGCATACAACCCATTGTTTATCTATGGGGGTGTTGGTTTAGGTAAAACTCACCTTATGCATGCCATCGCTCATTTTATTCTAAATCAAAATCCTAAATCCAAGGTCATGTATGTTTCCTCGGAAAAATTCACCAATGAATTAATTAATTCCATTCGGGACGATAAGAACGTAGAATTTAGAAATCGTTACCGAAATATTGATGTTTTATTGGTCGATGATATCCAGTTTATTGCAGGGAAGGAAAGTACCCAAGAGGAATTTTTCCATACCTTTAATGCCCTACATGATGCAAATAAGCAAATCATCATTTCCAGTGACAGACCTCCTAAGGAGATTCCAACCTTAGAAGATAGGCTGCGTTCACGCTTTGAATGGGGACTGATCACAGATATCCAACCCCCTGATCTGGAAACTAGAATTGCAATTCTTAGAAAAAAAGCAAATGTAGAAAATTTAGATATCCCCAATGAGGTTATGCATTTCATCGCCAAGAAAATTCAGTCCAATATTCGTGAATTAGAAGGGGCACTTATACGAATAGTGGCTTATTCCTCCCTAACCAATCAAGACATCACTGTGGAATTGGCCAATGAAGCTTTAAAAGATATTATTTCTTCCATCGCTCCCAAAAAAATTACCGTACCTTTAATTAAAGAGGTGATCGCGGAACATTTTAATATTCGCATGGAGGATTTTAATTCTAAGAAAAGAACCAAAGCAATTGCCTTTCCAAGACAAATTGCTATGTATATCACCAGAGAACTTACCGATCTTTCCCTTCCTAAGGTGGGAGAAGAGTTTGGAGGAAGAGATCATTCAACAGTAATCCATGCCTGTGATAAGATCTCTAATGACGTAAAAAAAGATATAAATTTAAAAAATACCATAGACAAATTTATTAAACAAATAGAAGGTAAATAAATTTAATCTTTAATATAAAAATGGACCTAAGGCAAACTATCTTTATTGTGGACAAATCTATGGATAAAGTGTGTATAAAGCCCGTCCATTTTTTTTTCAGTAAAACCTGTGGATAAGTAGGGCTTTTTTAGCCACATACTGTCCACACTCATTTCTTATTCGTTTTCCAATGTATAAGGGCTTATCCACAAATTCACAGCCCCTACTACTACTACTACTAAATTAATATATTATTTATATATATCTTTAATAAAGGAGGTTATCCACAAATGAATATTAAATGCTCAAAAAATCAATTACTGGAAGGGGTAGTTACCGTACAAAAAGCTGTATCCAGTAGAACCACTTTACCTATTCTAGAAGGAATCTTTATACAAGCAGAAGAGAATAAAATAAAACTTGTGGCTACTGATTTAGAAATAGGTATTGAAAGCTATATAGAGGGAGAAATTATAGAAGAGGGTTCTGTCGTACTTTCCTCTAGAATAATCAGCGAATTGATTAGAAAACTACCCGAAGCCCCAGTAGAAATTAAAAGCGATGAAGCCAATAAAACTTGGATTACCTGTGCCAGCTCAGAATTTGTTATCCAAGGCCAAAGCGGTTTGGAATTTCCAGATTTACCTGAAGTAAGTGATGAGAGTTTCACAGAAATTCCCCAAGATCTTTTTAAAAATATGATTAGGCAAACTATTTTTTCAGTAGCCCAAGACGAAACTAGACCTATTTTGACAGGAGCACTTCTTGAGGTAGACGAAAAAGCAGTTAGTTTAGCAGCTTTAGACGGATATCGCCTAGCCCTTCGTAAGGGAAAAACCTCCGGAGCAGGGAATGATAAAATAAGGGAAGTTATTCCAGGTAGAACCTTGAATGAAATTAGTAAAATACTATCAGAAGAGGAAAATATGATACAAATCTCCCATACAGGCAATCAGATTCTTTTTCAATTTGGAAATACTCGCATTATTTCTAGATTGTTAGAAGGGGAATTCATCAACTATAACCAAATTATCCCAGAAGAATACAAAACAAAAATAAAAGTAAAAACAAAAGATTTACTGGATAGTTGTGAAAGAGCTGCCCTCCTTGCCCGTCAAGGGAAAAACAACTTAATAAAAATGGAAATACAAGGAGAGCAAATGGTTATTTCCTCCAATGCAGAAATAGGGCAGGTTCATGAAGAAATAACCATAGAGATAGGGGGAGAGGAACTTACAATAGCCTTTAACTCAAAATACTTTATCGATGCTTTAAAAATTATTGAAGATGAAGAAATTATATTGGAATTTACAACCTCTGTCAGTCCTTGTGTTATAAAACCTATTGAAGAGGACTATTTTGTATATTTAATCCTACCTGTTAGATTATTAGAACATTAAAAACCACTATTTAAACCACCTTCAATAGGTGGTTTAAATAGTTAATTATAAAGATAGTTAAAAAAGGAGAACAGAAATGGAAAAAGTAAAAATAAAACCTCCCTATATCAAACTAGATCAATTGTTAAAATATGTTGGTATAGCAGAAAATGGCGGTATGGCCAAAATGATGATTCAAGATGGACTAGTTCAGGTAAATGGACAAGTAGTTCTACAAAGAGGAAAAAAAATAAAATCAAAGGATATCATAGAAATTGTTAATTATGGTAAAATAGAAATAGAATAACATAAGAACGTATGTTCTTGAAGAAAAGTATGATAGAATAAAAAAAGGAAGATTAAGATGGGTCTTCTTACTTTGTCATGGATTAAAAAGGGGAGGCAATTCACTTCATGTATATTGAAGAGCTTCATTTAAAAAATTATAGAAATTATAATCAATTAGATTTAAAGTTGCATCCCAAAATCAATATTTTTGTAGGAAATAATGCCCAGGGAAAAACAAACATCATAGAGTCTATTTATTTAATGAGTATTGGTAAATCCCATCGTAGTAGCAAAGATAAAGAAATCATAGCCTGGGGACAGGACCATGCTTTTTTAATGGGTAAATTTAATACAACCCAAGGCCAAAAAACAATAGAAATTGGACTTTCCCATCAGCGAAAAAAATTAATAAAAAGAAATGGCATAGTATTAGAAAAAATAGGAGAGCTTTTAGGTCAAGTCAATACCGTACTATTTTCCCCGGAGGACCTGAGACTAATCAAAGAAGGTCCAGTGGAAAGAAGAAATTTTTTAGATCGAGAAATATCGAATCTAAGACCTCAATATTATTATGCGTTACTGGAATATAATAAAATTCTTCAACAGAGAAACCACTTATTAAAAAAAATAAAGATACAACCCTCCCTAAGGGATACTCTCCCCCTATGGAATGAGCAATTAATCAATATGGGATCTAAGATTATTCAAATGCGTCTTCACTTTTTAAAAAAAATAAATGTTTTTACCAAGAGTCTTCACCATGAAATAACCGATGGCTTTGAAAAAATAGAATTATTTTATCAATCCACCTTAATCTCTTCTCTAGAGGAAATGCAGCAAATAAAAGAATTATTTGGTAAAGAACTCAAAAAAAGTGAGAACAACGATATAAAAAAAGGAACCACCACTATAGGTCCCCACCGGGATGATATCAAAATCAATGTCAACAAAATAGATATTCGTTCCTTTGGATCCCAAGGCCAACAGCGTACTGCTGCACTCTCTTTAAAACTCTCCCTTATCCAACTGATATATACTGAAACAGGAGAATTTCCTATACTTTTATTGGATGATGTGATGTCAGAGTTAGATCAGAAAAGGCAAAAAAAGCTTATTCATTCCCTACAGGAGGTACAAACCTTCATTACTTGTACCGATCTAAGCTTTCTAGAAGATATAGAGCTTAAAGAGAAAAAGATATTTGAAATTCAAGAAGGAAGAGCCAAATAAGGTTTTTAATACAAAAGTGATGTAATAATATTCCATTGTTTTTCTTTTAGAATCTAATCATAAAGGTTATAATAGAAAAGATGAAAAATTGGTATTTTAAGGAGGATTCCTATGTTACTTCATCTGGGCGGAGATGAAATGGTTTCTTTTAAGGATGTCATTGCGGTAATGAATTTAGAAATTGCCCAAATGTCAAAAGAAACTGTAGAATTTTTAGATATAGCAAGAGAAGAAGGATTTATAAAAAGAATTTCCAAAGAAGAACCAAAATCCTTTGTTTTAGCAGAGGTAAATCATAAGAGTATTATATATTTTTCACCCATCTCTTCAAATACCCTGATAAAAAGAATGGGTTTTATGGATAAAGTGAAAAAGTGTAATAAATGAAACTGGGGGGTAAGTAATGACCACACAAAATAATAATCAAGCTTATGGAGCAGAACAAATACAAGTATTGGAAGGATTAGAAGCAGTCCGAAAACGTCCTGGTATGTATATTGGTAGTACAGGAAATAGGGGACTTCACCATTTGGTCTATGAAATAGTGGACAACAGTATTGATGAAGCCCTAGCAGGCTATTGTGATAACATCCACGTAACCATTAAACCAGATAATTCTATAACTGTAGAGGATGATGGACGGGGAATCCCTACGGGCATTCATCCTAAAATGAAAAAACCAGCGGTAGAAGTGGCTCTAACCGTACTCCATGCTGGAGGAAAATTCGGCGGTGGGGGCTACAAGGTATCCGGAGGCCTCCATGGAGTAGGGATGTCTGTAGTAAATGCCCTTTCAGAATGGCTGGAGGTAAATGTAAAACAAGAGGGTAAAATTCATAGACAACGTTATGAAAGAGGTAAGCCTGTTACAGAGCTAGAGATTGTTGGAGAGACAAAAGAAACAGGAACAACCACTACCTTTAAGCCTGATCATCAGATATTTGATGAATTAGAGTATAGCTTTGACATCCTAGAACATCGATTAAGGGAACTGGCCTTTTTAAATAAAGGGATTAGAATTACCCTAAAGGATGAAAGAGAAGAAGAAAAACAAGAAGAATTTCACTATGAAGGGGGAATTGTTTCCTTTGTAGAGTATCTAAATAAAAACAAAGAGCCCATACACAGACAAATTCTTGGGTTTGAAACTGAAAAAGATGGTACTTTAATAGATGTAGCCTTCCAGTACAATGATGGATATGCCGAAAATATCTATACTTTTGCCAATAATATTAATACCACAGAGGGCGGCGTGCATTTAAGTGGTTTTAGAAGTGCCATGACAAGAACCCTAAATGATTATGCTCGAAAACAAAACTTTCTTAAAGAAAATGATAAAAATCTTTCCGGGGAAGACGTACGGGAAGGGATTACTGCGGTAATTAGTGTAAAGTTGACAGATCCTCAATTTGAGGGACAAACCAAAACAAAATTAGGGAATCCCGAAGTCAGAGGAATTGTAGAACAAGTGGTAGGGGAAAACCTATCTAGATTTTTAGAGGAAAACCCAAATGTAGGCAAGATTATTATGGATAAGGCTCTTACAGCTGCACGGGCAAGGGAAGCAGCAAGAAAAGCTAGAGAATTGACCAGAAGAAAAAGCGTGCTAGAAAGCACTTCCTTACCGGGAAAACTTGCTGATTGTAGTGAAAAAGATCCCAGTTTATCAGAAATTTTCATTGTGGAAGGTGACTCCGCTGGAGGATCTGCTAAACAGGGAAGGGATAGACGTACCATGGCTATTTTACCTCTAAGGGGTAAAATCTTAAATGTGGAAAAGGCAAGATTGGATAGAATATTATCCACCCAAGAGATTCGTTCTTTGATCACTGCCTTTGGAGTGGGGATATCTGAGGACTTTGACATAGAAAAGGCAAGATATCATAAAATCATTATTATGACAGATGCAGACGTAGATGGTGCCCATATTCGTACTTTATTATTAACCTTCTTTTATCGCTATATGAAACCATTAATTGATGCAGGTTATCTCTATATTGCCCAGCCACCCCTTTATAAGGTATCCAAGGGAAAGGTAGAAAAGTATGCCTATAGTGATGAGGAAATGGATGAAATACTAGGGGAAATGGGTAGAGACAATAATATAAATATTCAGCGTTACAAAGGTTTAGGAGAGATGAATCCCGAACAATTGTGGGAGACTACCATGAACCCAGAAAGCCGTACTTTGCTCCAAGTTACCCTTGAGGATGCCATAAGAGCAGATGAAATCTTCACCACTCTTATGGGAGAAAAGGTACAACCCAGGAGAGAATTTATAGAGAAAAATGCCAAAACAGTAATTAACCTAGATATATAGTCAAGGAGGTGCCATGATGACAGAAAATAATAATAGTGAAAATATTTTACAAATCAAGATAGAAGATGAAATGAAAAAATCTTATATAGATTATGCCATGAGTGTTATTGTATCCCGTGCTCTACCTGATGTTAGAGATGGACTAAAACCAGTCCATAGAAGGATTTTATATGCCATGAGCGAACTGGGAATAACCCCTGAAAAAGCCCATAGAAAAAGTGCCAGAATCGTCGGGGACGTACTGGGTAAATACCATCCCCATGGGGATACCGCGGTATATGATGCCATGGTAAGATTAGCCCAGGATTTCTCTACCCGTTATCCTTTAGTAGATGGACATGGAAATTTTGGTTCTGTCGATGGGGATGGCGCTGCTGCCATGCGTTATACCGAAGCTAAAATGACAAAAATGACTACAGAGTTATTGAGAGACATCAATAAAAATACCGTGGATTACAGACCAAACTTTGATGAAACCTTGAAGGAACCAACAGTATTGCCTTCTCGTTTCCCTAACCTATTGGTCAATGGATCCTCAGGTATCGCTGTAGGTATGGCCACCAATATTCCTCCCCATAACCTTGGAGAGGTGATTGATGGATTACTTAAGATTATTGATAATCCTGAGGTCACCATAGAGGACTTAATGAAAAAGATTAAGGGACCAGATTTTCCAACCGGGGGAATTATTTTAGGGAAGAATGAAATAAGATCTGCTTATACCACTGGAAGAGGAAAAATCAAGGTAAGGGCTAAAGCCAATATTGAGCAAATGGCCAATGAGAGATTTAGAATTATTGTCACAGAAATTCCTTATCAGGTAAATAAAGCTAGACTTATTGAAAAGATTGCTGACTTAGTAAAGGAAAAACGAATTGAGGGCATTTCTGACCTAAGGGATGAATCAGATAGAAATGGTATGCGTATTGTTGTGGAGTTGAAAAGGGATGTTAATCCCAATGTAGTATTAAATCTACTATACAAATATACGCAAATGCAAGATACCTTCGGAGTGATTATGCTATCCCTTGTGAATGGTGAGCCAAAGGTACTTAATCTACGTCAAATGCTGGACTATTATCTAGAGCACCAAAAAGAAATTATCGTCAGAAGAACTCAGTTTGATTTGGAAAAAGCAGAGGCCAGGGCACATATCTTAGAAGGTTTAAGGATTGCATTAGATCACATTGATGAAGTCATTAAGCTGATTAGAGGTTCTAAAACAGCCCAAATAGCAAAAGAAGGTTTAATGGAGAAATTCCAGTTATCCGAAAAACAAGCCCAGGCCATTTTAGATATGCGTCTACAACGCTTAACTGGATTGGAAAGGGATAAAATAGAAGAAGAATATAGTGGTTTATTGGAAACTATTAAAGGATTAAAAGAAATTCTAGGGAGTGAAACTCTTATCTATCAAGTGATTAGAGAAGAATTACTAGACATCAAAGAAAAATACAATGATGATCGAAGAACAGGTTTTGATCTTGATGCTTCTGATTTTGATATAGAAGACTTAATCGAAAAAGAGGATGTGGTCATTACTTTAACCCACTTCGGATACATTAAACGACTACCCTCTGATACCTATCGTTCCCAAAGAAGGGGAGGAAGAGGGATGGCTGCCCTAAGTACGAGAGAAGATGATTTTGTGGAGCATCTCTTTATGACGTCTACCCATCACTACCTCTTGTTTTTTACCAACAAAGGGAGAGTATATAGACTCAAGGCCTTTGAAATACCTGAGGCAAGTAGACAGGCTAGAGGAACAGCTATTGTCAATATTCTACAGTTAGAACCAGGGGAAATGATTGCAGCAGTTATCCCTGTTAAGGAGTTTACCCCTGAACATTACTTAATTATGGTGACTAAGTTAGGGATGGTAAAGAAAACAGAACTAGTAGAATATGATACCTCCAGAAGATCGGGTTTAGCTGCCATTACCATCAAGGAAAATGATGAACTTATTGGTGTACGATTAACCAATGGGGATAAAGAAGTGATCATTGGTACAGAAAAAGGATATGCCATTCGTTTTTCTGAAAATGATGTCCGGGCTATGGGAAGAACGGCTATGGGCGTAAAGGGAATAGATCTAAGAAATAAAGACCAAGTTATTGGGATGGATTTAGTGTCCGAGGGATCCTATGTTCTAGCCGTAAGCGAAAATGGATATGGTAAAATGACCTCCTTAGAGGAATACCGTACCCAGGGCAGAGGAGGAAAAGGTGTAATCACCTATAACTTGACCAATAAAACCGGTGAATTGGTAGGAATCCGAATTGTAACAAAAGAAGATGAAATCATGTTAATCAATAATCAAGGCATAGTTATTAGACTAGAAGCTGAAGGAATATCAGAAATGGGTAGAAGTACCCAAGGGGTCACCCTAATGAGAGTAGGGGGAGAAGACAAAATTGTTTCAGTGGCAAAAGTCTATGTAAGTGAAGAAGTAGTAGAAGAAGCTAAAGATATGGAAAAAGCTGAGGTAAGGGAAGTCACTGAAAATAATACAGAAAAATAATTATAAATAAAAGGACGATAAATATCGTCCTTTTATTTATAAAAACCTAAAAATAAAGGGGAAAATCTCATTCTTTTGATATAATATGGGTATCTATAAAGTAGAAAGAGAAGGTGAGAAGCATGATTAAAATAGCGCCCTCTATTTTAGGGGCAGACTTTGGAAATTTAGAAAGAGAGATAAAAGAATTAGAAGAACTCAATATAGAGATACTCCATCTTGATATGATGGATGGAAATTTTGTCCCCAATATTACCTTTGGACCAGATCAAATCAAAAACCTAAGACCAAAAAGCAAAATGATATTTGATGTTCATATGATGGTGCAAGATCCTGATCGATTCATTCCTAGGATAGCGGAGGCAGGAGCGGATATTATTACTATTCATCAGGAAGCGACTACCCATCTGCATAGAAGCATTCAGCTTATAAAGAGTACAGGAGTCAAAGCAGGAGTAGTCCTAAACCCTGCAACCCCTCCAGAAACCCTTCAATATATCCTAGAAGATATCCATATGGTATTACTGATGACTGTAAATCCAGGCTATGGTGGACAAAAATTCATTCCAGTTATGACAGAAAAGATAGCTAAAACAAGAGAAATGATCTCATCCTATCCTATAGATCTTCAAGTGGATGGAGGAATAAATGATGTGACAGCAAAACAGTGTATAGAAGCAGGAGCAAATATATTAGTAGCAGGTTCCTACGTCTTTAATGGAGATAAAAAAGAAAATATTCGTAAGTTATTAGGAGAAAATGAAAGATAAAACATCGGTAAATAGTTAAGTAGAGGGTAGAAGAAAGGGATTTCCATCTCCCTAGGATTCTCTACCCTCTACTTTTTTAAAAGAATGAGGTATTGCAGCATAAAAGGTATAAAATACCAGTTGAAAAGCGAGAAGAAGCATGATAAGCTATAAAAGCTCTCCGAGAGAGGGCAAAATAAACAGGATAACAAGAAAAAAGAAAAAAGCTGTTGACAGCTTTGCAGAAACCTGTTAAAGTAGTAAGAGTCGCCAGCAAGGGACGAAACAGCACCTACTTACAGTAGGGGATAGCCTGCAAAACAACTTCAAAGAATTTCTTCCAAAGAAATAAAAAAAGTTGTTGACAAAAGAAATGCCAGGCTATATAATAGTAAGAGTCGCCGCAAGAAAAGGCGACAAAGAAATTGATCTTTGAAAATAGAAC